>JAKEHD010000316.1 GCA_022615215.1 Blastocatellia bacterium | reverse complement strand
TATCATGGTGCGCCAGCCTCTGTAGAGGCGCTCGTTGCTGCGCACATCCAATCCCGATTCCAGAAAAGAGTCTATAGCCAGGTCGAACGCGCGGCGGGCCGAGTCCATCTCGCCCGCCTCGAAGCAGGCTTCCCCTCTGCGAAGCTGCTGCTCGGCCCTCGCAAGGACGGCGTCTATTTCGGCCTCTTGTATGGATCGGACCTGCGCGAATGTGTCAGCCGCTGAGACGATCACCATCACGAAGATAACGACCCCGAACCTGTAAGAATTCGTCCTCAACTCTCGAACCTCTTTATTGATGCTTGCGATCTGCCTCTGACGGCAGAGACAGGGACGCGAGGTGGAAATTTTATCAAGACTCGGAGGCGGTTGTAAATTCTTTATTGCGGCAACACAGGTTCGGCTTTTATGGAGCTACGGCGTGATTATACCGGGAGAGGAATTCTGAAATTTTATGCGCGGCCCGTTTCACCGCCGACCTTCAAACATGTTTATCGGCGGCGCTCCGTGAGCCTTCGGTTATGAACCCGTACAGATTCATTTCTTCAGCAGGCTTGCGCCGATTGAAGCTTCGGTAGTAGGCCAGCAGTGTGGCCGCAAGAATGGCCAGCGATATGATCGACCAGCCGATGGCCCATACCATAGCCGGGACGAAACCGCCTGTAGCATTCGCCATGTTTTGAGCGTCGGTCAGAGACGAGGGCTGAAAAGCCGACAGGTACATCAAAGTGCGCAGGTCGTAAAATGCGTTGAGCAGCGATTGGACCGCAAGGAAGCTCATCGCGAAATGGACGACCCCCGGTTTCGCCTTCAAAGCGAGGGCGATACATCCGCCTCCCACAAGCAACCCTGTCGCCCAGGCTCCGAGACCGCTGCCGAAAAACACCGTCATCACAAGCAGAAGTACCCCTGTGCCGAAGGCGACGGCCTTTGCAAAGCGCGCCCGCCTGAGCAAGAGCAGAAGGGCCGCGCCGTAAACGGTTGTGCCGAGATAGCCCGCGCTCGAAATTAAAAATCCCACGCCCCCCACGGTTTCCGTCACCCCGCTGCCGCTCCAGAATATGGCTATGCGGCGAACGCTGCCGAGCGTGACTAGCGCCGCGAGAGCGTGGCCCGCTTCGTGTATGAAGGTCACAAAGAGCCTTATCGGATAGATTATGACTTCTGCGAAAGGGATGAACCATAGCACGAGGGTCAGCATAGACCCCAGCACCAGCAGCTTGAATGAGTTTCTGATTTCGAGTTGGTTTTCCATATCCAGCCTCTTGTACGCTGCTCAGGCGAGCGATGTTCGATAATGGTTGCTCGCGTCCGCAAGACTCCGACCTCGCATCAGACCTTTCGGAAGAAGTATCCCGGAAGCGAAGAGTCGATCTTCAAAGCCGGGTGATTGATGTATGCCGCTTCATTCTCCATGACGATCAGCAATCCGCCCGGCTCAAGGACGTTTGCGATGCGCTCGACGGTCTGTTTGATCGCGAGCGCATGAAAATAGATGAGTACATTATTGCACATTACGAGGTCGAAGCGCCGCTTCATATTCTTCCAGAACTGGGGAGCGTAAATATTGGCCCGCTGAAAGGCGACCTTGCCGCGCACTGCGGATTCAACGTCATATAACTCCTCGCGTCCGTTTGCGTCGGCTTTGGTGAAGTATTTCTCTCGAAGGTGCGGGGCCAGCGCGCCTATGACGGAAGCGGGATAGCGACCCCGACTGGCCGAAATAATGGCCGACCCGCGCAGGTCCGTAGCCAGGAGACCGACTCGCCAGTTCTCGCTCGCGGGAAGCGATTCGCACAGCGCGATGGCGAGCGAATAAGGCTCTTCTCCGGTCGAGCAGGCCGCGCTCCATAAATCCAACCTGCGCTCGTTCGCTCGCTTGCCGATCAATTCCGGGATCACACTTTTGCTCAAGGCTTCGAACTGAGCGGATTGTCGAAAGAAACGGGTTTCGCTGTTTGAGACCATATCGGCAAGCACTTCGAGTTCGCCCGGCGAGGAGATAGCCAGCCTGCAATATGCAGCTTCGTCCAGTTTGAGCCTTTCGGCTTTCGCCTTTATGGCGTCGAGCAACCCGTCTCGCCAGGCCGCGCCCGTCTGCCAGCCGAATCGGGCAGACATCGCCTGTTCGAGCGTCTTCACCTCCGAGTTGATAATCTGTCGTGCGGCCATGATAGAAGAAACTATGAATGATGAACTATGAATCTCAAATAAATTCATCGTTCATCGTTCATCATTCATCACTTCCTTTCGTAATCTCCAGAAGTCCCTCCGGTCTTCGATTCTAGTCGGATGTCGCTTATGACCATCGCCTTGTCAATCGCCTTGCACATATCGTAAAGCGTGAGCGCGGCTACGGCTACGGCCGTGAGTGCTTCCATCTCGACACCTGTTCGCGCCTCGATACTCGCGCTCGCCTCTATAGCTACGCCGTCGGAGCGAAGCTCCATCTGCACGTCCGCATTGTCAAGCATCAGAGGGTGACAGAGCGGGATGAGTTCGGAAGTGCGCTTGGCCGCCATGATGCCTGCTATGCGCGCTGCTTCAAGCGGGTCGCCTTTGGGCGTGCGATGCTCGCGTATGGCCTCGACTGTGGCCTGAGACATACGCACGAAACCGCTTGCGACGGCCCTTCTCGCGGTGACAGGCTTGCCGCTCACGTCAACCATACGTGAGCGGCCTTCATCATCTACGTGTGTGAGCGGCATAATCGAAGAGTCAATTAAACACCAGCACCGTTCGTGAGTCCAGCAATTAGAAACCTGAGAGTCGATTTTTTACAAATCGTTAAGGGCCATGACTTCAACGAGATCGCCCTCCGGTATCTCATGAACATCTTCGGGGACGACGATCAATGAATTCGCTCTCACGAATGCAACAAGGTCCGAAGAGCCTCCCCACTTCAAGGGCGCAGCCAGGGCGCGGCCATCTTCGACATATAGGCGCGCGGGCAGATAGCTCCGCCTGTTGGATGCGTCTTTAATCGCGCGGGCTAGAGCGGCCCGGACCATAGGCAGCAGGGGCGACCTCTCACCCTGCATCTTTCTGATAGCAGGGCGCGCGAAGACGTTGAAGGTGACGGAAGTCGAAACGGGATTGCCCGGCAGCCCGAAGAAAAAGGTGCCGCCGCGCCTGCCAAAGACCGTGGGCTTTCCGGGGCGTATGCTGACCTTATCGAAATAGACCTCCGCGCCTATCTCTTCCAGGGCAGCCTTGACCAGATCGTAATCGCCCATGGAGACGCCGCCCGATGTAATAACGAGGTCTCTATCCTCAGACGCCTCAAGCAACGCGCGGCAAGTGGATTGGATCGTGTCTTCGATGGTGCCGAGCAGGTCTACGACAGCGCCTGCCTGTTCGGCGTAAGAGGCTATAGTGTAGCTGTTGGAATTCCTTATCTGAGCGCCCACGGGGAGAGCCGATACTTCGACCAGTTCGCTCCCTGTGGATAGAACTGCGACGCGAGGCCGCTTTCCTGTTTCGACCTGCGCGTAGCCGAACGAAGCGAGCACGCTCATCTCGGCAGGCCCTATCTTTTGCCCGCGTTCGGCAATGCGCTCGCCCGCGGCCGTTTCGCTCGCGCGAGGGGTGATGAACTGGCCCGGCTTGACCGGCTCTTTTATGATTACGTTCTCGCCATCGGTTTCTGTGACCTCGACTTTTTGCACCGAATCTGCGCCATGCGGGACGGGTGCGCCTGTGAATATCTTTACGGCACAGCCTGCGCGGACTTCGCCGTCGAACGTGGCTCCGGCTGCGACTTCGCCGATGACACGTAAACGAACCGGCGCTTTTATGACATCCGATGCGCGCACGCCGTAGCCATCCATGCGCGCGCGGTCGAAGGGAGGAAGGTCGATGTCTGCGAGAACGTCTTCCGCGAGGACGCGGCCGAGCGCGCTTTCAATCGCGACCGTCTCCGCGCCGAGAGGGACGATTGGGGAGAGCACTATGGCAAGGGCCTGGTCGACAGAGATCATAAAGCAAATAGCCAGATTGCACTCTCAAGGGTTGAAGAGAGCGATAAAAGGACCGGATCAGGAAGGCCGAGTCTTTTGCAACTCAATCTTCATCATCCGACCCTCGCTCAATAATGGCGGAGTCGGCGGGACTCGGACCCGCTACCTCCCAGGTGACAGTCCAAAAATCTCCGCTCCGCTTTTCAACACTTGCCAACAATTTCAACAGTTTGCACCGTCACTTGACGACATATAGCATCACGAAAAGACTCTAATCCGCATCAGTTAATGGCACAATTTCTGACACTCTTTCGTGGTTCTTCGGAATGAGTATACTAGTTCGACTGTGAAGATCAGCGCAAGGACATAGGTAGGTCTCAATCACATTGCCTACGGCGTCATAAGCTATGCCGGAGCTCTTTCCAAGCGGGTCACGCATCGCTGTCGGGTTGAATCTCATCCTGCGGCTTCATCCAAGCGAATCTGTTACCCGCACGCTGTCTGCCCCCTGCCGCTAACTGTAAATCACAAAAGGTAAGCCACTGGTTCGACCAGTGAGACCCGAACAGCTTTGAGCGTTCCGGGAGTCGTTTAAAGTTCTCCTTCGGTGGCTTGATGAGCCAAAACGCAAAGGAGAACTTTATGAACACTAATTACCAAAGTCTGTCTCACTCAAAGTCGGAGTGCAAGTATCATGTTGTCTTTGTCCCCAAATATCGCCGAAAGGCGCTTTATGGGGAGATAAGGCGTAAACTCGGAGCGATCTTTCATGAGGAGGGCACGACAGAGCGGAATGCCAGATCATTGAAGGACATCTGATGGCTGACCATGTGCATATGTGTATCGTGATTCCACCTAAGCACGCAGTGGCATCAGTGATCGGATTTCTAAAGGGCAAAAGCGCAATAGCGATAGCGCGAATGCAAGTATTGAGAGAAACTTCACAGGAGAAAGCTTCTGGGCGCGAGGGTATGCAGTATCGAGGTGGGATTCAACGAAGAGCAACGAAGTCGATACATAAGAGAGCAAGACGGCCCGGAAGGAGAAGGACTCTTCTGAAGTTGGTCTATGCATCGCGAGTGAGCGATGTCAAAGAGCAAATAGGGAAGGGAGATCGCCTTTGAGGCGACCCCACTCATCAAGCCACCGGCTCTGCCGGTGGTGTCTGACTTCATCTGTTCGTATTCTGGAAGATGGAATCGCCCAATGTCTGATTCATCTTCACTTCGTTCAACACTATTCGATACTCCACTCTCCCTCCGCTCCACCTCACTACCTCGAACGGCCATAACACCCCTTCCACCGTTCGCCAATCTGAGAACTCTACCCTCACATCCGTCATCGGCCCTCTCCCTCCGCTCACTTCTCTTCGGGGGTCGTCCGGCTCTAGCCACCTCACCGACTGTATCGTGTGCGTAGTCTTCTCCACGTAATAGATCACCCTTCGACGGTCTCCAACTCTTCCC
>JAKEHD010000040.1 GCA_022615215.1 Blastocatellia bacterium | reverse complement strand
CAAGATGCCGAAGAAAGAAATCTTTATGCGCTCCCAGGTAAGCCTTTAACCTACTTTGCAACAGCCCTGGATCTGAGAGTTGCGCGCAAGACGCCCGGACTGTTTTTCTATCCGCGGATTCTCTCCGCTCCGGTATGGGCCGATTGCAAGATGCCGGACTCAGGTCTTTTTCAAGAACCGCTCTATGCCGCGCTTGCAGTCTTCGGTCATCCGCGTGATGGCGTTCAGTTGCACGCCCGCTTCTATGGCTGCTTCGAACGACATCGCGTCCATGTGATAGAGCAGATTTTTGGCAAGGCTCACGGCTGAAGCGGATTTTGCAGCCAGGCGATTTACGTAGGCTTCGACCTCATCGTCGAACCGGTCGTCCGCGAAGACGCGGTTGATAATTCCCATATCGCGCGCCGCCTGCGCTGTGATGATTTCGCCCCCGGTTATCAATTCGAAGGCGCGTTTTTCGGAGACCGAACGGCGCAATATCGCCATAACCATCGCGGGGATGAAGCCTATATTGACCTCCGGGTAGCCGAACTGAGCGGATTCAGTCGCAAGTATTATGTCGCAGGCCGTAGCTATCCCGCACCCGCCCGCAAGCGCGCGCCCGCGCACCGCCGCGATGATGGGGCGCGGGTGGTGGCGCATCTGAATGAACAACTCGCTGAAGCCGCGCGCATCGGCGACGTTTTCCATAACGGTGGCTTCGCTTATGCGACGGAGCGCGGCGAGATCCGCGCCCGAACAAAAATCCTTGCCCGCGCCTGCGAGCGCCACCACGCGCACGCTCTCATCGCGGGCGGCCTCATCGAAAGCATCTCTCAACTCGACAAGTATTTCATTATCGAGCGCGTTGCGTTTGTCGGGCCGGTTGAGCGTTATGCGCGCGATTCCCTGGTCTGACGAGTAGAGTATTTTTTGATAATCCATCATAAGCTTGATTCCTGTCAGCACGATGAACTTATCAAACCCCGGACGTGGCGAGCAAGCTCACGGGCGGCCTTGCGACAAAGCAGCGGCCTCGCGTACCGGTTTCGCTCACTCATCGCGTTTACAGGGGCGCGAAATTCTTTCCTCATTTCAGTTGACAGTTCGCTGGCCGCCGTGTAGGATGTGCGAGTTTTGGTTTAGCAGTAGTGTGAGGAGGACTGAAGTTGAAGTTAAGGTTTTGCGCGTTTGATAATTTAACCGCAGACGCTCTTTGCTTTAGCTCCGATCATCCACTACGCGATTCACTTCAGATGAAAAGGAGATAAAAGCATTGAGAGAAACAGGAACAGTTAAGTGGTTCAATGCCACTAAAGGCTATGGGTTCATTACCCGATCAACCGGCGACGACGTATTCGTACACTATTCGGCAATTCAATCCGATGGGTACAAGACGCTGAACGAGGGCCAGCTTGTAGAGTTCACGCTCACGGAAGGCCCGAAAGGTTTGGCGGCAAGCGAAGTCACCGCCTCTCAAGTCTAAGATCATAGGGGCGGGCTTCACCGAGGCCCGCCCCATTATTCTGCTCCATATCCATCCAAACACATCTCGCTCCACCGACTGAACAGATTCTATCCTGATCGACGATTGCCTTATTGAAGCGGTTGACCGTAGCTTCGGATTTCTATACGATGGCGCGGCATCTGAAAAAAGAGGGGAGGCTTTTCGAATGAAGGCTGTTTGCGTTCACGAGTGGTGCGACCCGCAGGGACTTGTTATAGAAGAAGTGGAGCGACCCGAACCCGTAGGAAGCGAAGTGCTGATCCGAGTCCATGTGGCGGCGCTGAATTTTCCCGATATCCTGCTCATAGCCGGAAAGTATCAACTCAAACCGCCTTTTCCTTTCACGCCGGGCCTGGAGGTTGCAGGAACTATTGAAAAGGTGGGCGCTCAGGTCACGGAATTCGAACCCGGCCAGCGAGTCCTCGCGCAGACGGCATTAGGAGGATTCGCCGAGTATACAGTAGCGCCCGCAATCGCCGTTCAGTCGTTGCCCGATTCCATGAGTGACGATGAAGCCGCCGCCTTTCCGCTCGTTTACCAGACCTCTTATTTCGGGCTGGTTCATCGCTGCCGGTTGCAAAGAGGCGAAACCATCCTCGTGCATTCGGCCGCAGGAGGCGTGGGGCTTGCAGCGGTGCAGATAGCTCGCGCGCTCGGCGCAGGCAAGATAATCGGCACCGCCGGCTCAGACGAAAAGCTCGACCTCATACGCGAGAACGGGGCCGACATAGCGATCAATTATCGAACCGAAGATTTCGTCGAAACGGTAAAGCGCGCGACCGACGGGCGGGGGGCCGATGTGATTTACGACCCCGTTGGCGGAGAGACGGGCGAGCGCAGCACGAAATGCATAGCCTTCGAGGGACGCCTCCTCCTCATAGGCTTTACCGGCGGCAGGTTTTCAAACTTCGTCTCCAATCACATCCTCATAAAAAACTATAGCGTCGTCGGACTGCACTGGGGCGCTTATCGTCAGCACAACCCCGCAAAGATCACCGAGGCGTGGAGAGAACTCTGGCAGCTTTACGAAGCCGGACACCTCAAACCCGTTATAGGAGGCCGCTACCCGATGGATGAAGTGGCCGACGCAATGGATTTCCTTGCGTCGCGCAAAGCCGTCGGGAAGATAGTCCTCCACTGGTAGCCGTCAGTCATCAGCCGTCAGTCATCAGCCGTCAGTCTGATAGCTGATAGCTGATAGCGGCTACTCCGGCCGCTTCCACGCGAGCATCAGGCCGTCGCGGACTGTCAGGCAGACGTTTTCGACTCGCGGGTCCGATTGCACGCGATTGTTGAATTCGGCTATCGCTCGTGTGGAGTCGTCTTCGGGACTCAGCACCTTACCGCTCCAAAGGACATTATCGGTCACGATCAAACCTCCCGCCCTTAGCAGCGGTAGACACGCTTCATAATAATTCGAATAGTTCGGTTTGTCGGCATCGATGAAGACCATATCAACGGGCGCGGCAAGAGTTGCAATCGTGTCGAGGGCCGGTCCCATTCGCACCTCTATTTTGTGACCGTGAGGGCTTTCGGCGAAATAGCGGCGGGCAATCGCTTCGGCCTTCGGATTGACATCGCAGGTGATGAGGTGGCCGTCCGGGGGAAGCCCCTCGGCCATCATAAGGGCGCTGTAGCCCGTGAACATCCCCAGTTCGAGCACTCGTCGCGCGCCGGTCAATCGCACGAGCAGCTTCAAGAACTGGCCTTCGATGCGCCCTACCTGCATCTCCGGGTACTCCATCTCGGCGTATGTCTCTTCCCGCAACCTGTGGAAGAGGTCCGATTCGGGTTCGGTATGATCGTGGGCGTATCTTTCGACATCTTCATCTATGAAACCAAGCATGGCTTTTTCTCCTACGCGCAGGAGTAATCAATCGGGGCGCTAACCTCGCGGCCCTCGAAATATAGTCCTAACATCAAACTTGGGTTTGCGCCATCCATACCGTAGCGCGCGGCAAACTTTTTCACCGGCTTTTTGGTTTCATCGGTCTGTGATATAAGAACGAACGCAACGACACGGAGCGGCCTGACGAATCAGCCGATGACGCCCGGTCGCTTGCAATGACGATATACTGCGCGCGGGATAAAATGAAAGTTTTTCTGCAAGTGCAGAATCATATTTGGAGTGCGCCGTAATCGGCGGCGCTTTGGCTTCGATAGTGAAGCTCTCACGGAGGAAAAGCGGCGTCTGGGCCGCCGCACTCCAAATAAAACCGCCTGGCGGTGAGCTTGATGAAAAGTTTCAATCCATGCCGTGCAAAGTATAATCAAATCGACACGGAAGGGGGTTCGCTATCATGTCTGAAGATGTAGTTCTCGCTCAAGTATCGGATAAAGTCGCCACATTGACTTTCAATCGCCCCGATAAGCTCAATGCTTTAAACGATGAACTCGTGGCCGAATCCATCGCCCGGCTGACCGAGTGGAGCCGCGACCCTGAAATCGGGGCCGTCGTGGTGACAGGGACAGGCCGCGCTTTTTGCGCAGGCGGCGACGTTTCCATGATGGCACGCCCCGACAGGCCGCAGACCCTCGAAGGAAACATCGACCGCCTGCGACAGATGCAGGAGCTTTCCTGGCTGCTCTACAACATGCCTAAAGTCACCATCGCAGCGGTCAACGGTTTCGCAATGGGCGCAGGGCTTGGAGTCTGTCTCTCCTGCGACCTGCGCATAGCTTCCGACCAGGCGAAGTTCGGCGCGGCTTACGCCAAGGTCGGCTTCGGCGGAGACTTCGGCACTACATGGCTACTCACTCATTACGCAGGCGCTCCAAAAGCGAAAGAGCTTCTCTTTCTCGGAGAGGCGCTCGACGCATCAAAGGCTCACGCCCTCGGCCTCGTCAATCGCATCATACCGGCCGCCGACCTTATGGCGCACGTCTCGGAAGTCGCTTCAACCATAGCGCACGGCCCGCTCACGAGCTTTCGCTACATGAAGGCCAACGTACACTTCGCCGCAAGCACAGACTTTCGCACCCTGCTCGACCGCGAGGCCGAAACCCATTCGCGCTGCGGGATGACCGATGACCACAAGGAAGGCGTCCGCGCTTTTATGGAAAAACGCCAGCCTGAATTTACAGGAAAGTGATGAGAAAGGGGTTTCACTATGGAGTTCAGCGAGATCATTTATGAAAAATCGAATCACGTCGCGACCGTCACGTTGAATCGTCCGACGAAGCTGAATGCCTACTCGGAAGTCATGGTGCATGAGATTCTGGCGGCACTGGCCGATGCTCGTGACGATGATGAGACGAGGGCTGTGATTATCACGGGCGCGGGGCGGGGATTTTGCTCAGGCGGCGATATAAGTCGAGACTTCGAGTACCCGGCCCGCTACCGGGGGCACAGGATGGAAGCGATGCTTGAGATGAGAGAAAACATGCATCAGCTTGTGACCTTTCTGCGCCGCTTCGACAAGCCCACCATCGCGGCTGTAAACGGCCCGGCTGTGGCCGGAGGGCTGACGCTTGCGTTGTGTTGCGACTTTCGCATAGCCGGAGAGAGCGCCCGCCTGGGAGATACGAGCCTGAAATTCGCGCTCATCCCCGACGAAGGCGGCGCGTACCTTTTCCCGAAATATATGGGTTTGGAAAGGGCGCTGAAGATGTCGCTCTTTTCCGAAGTCTACTCGGCGCGCGAGGCCAAAGAGCTTGGACTTGTGACAGAAGTCGTGCCCGATGAAGAACTGATGCAGACGGCTCGCCGATGGGCTGAGAGGTTGGCAGCCGGTCCGCCCATCGCCATAAGGATGACGAAACGCATGATGTACAAACAGCAGACCATGGATTTGGAGAACGCCCTCGAAGATGCGGCGCTCGCCATAATGGTGACCAACTACTGCGACGACGTAAAAGAAGGCACAGCCGCCTTTCACGAAAAGCGCCCGCCTGAGTTCAAAGGCAAATAAGCGACCGGGTCAGCTATCAGCCGTCAGCCGTCAGTCTTCAGCCGTCAGCCATCAGTCTTCAGTTCTTAGTCTGATAGCTGATAGCTGACGACTGATAGCTGATAGCTGATAGCTGACTTTTATTCGCTCTTCGATTCGAAGATAGCGCGGATTTCATCCCGCTTGCTTGTGAGACCGAGCGCAACGGCCAGTTTGATTCGCGCTTTCTGGCCGTTTAAAAAATCGGCGGAGATGACTCCGAGTTGGCGAAGGTGTTTGCCCCCGCCCTCGTACCCGTAGCTGTCGTATATGCGTCCGCGCAGGCATCGAGAAACGATCACTACGGGGAGGCCGAGCGCGATGGCCCGTTCTAAGCCCGGAACGCAATCGGGCGGGACGTTGCCGCGTCCGAGTGCCTCTATCACAAGCCCCTTCGCGCCCGCATAAATCGCGGCATCGATCAAAGTCGAATCCATCCCCGCCGCGATTTTGATCAACCAGACAGGCTCCGCTATTTCAGTCGCATTTAAATTGATGCGACCGAGTGGCGAGCGATGGATCAAAACCTCGCCACGGTCTACCGCCCCGAGAGCGCCGAAATTCGGTCCCTGAAATGCGTCGAACGATTCGGTGTGCGTCTTTGTGGCTTCGCCTGCGGCAAGAATGATTTCGTTCATCACGACCATCACTCCGAGACCGCGTGTGCGATCCGATGAAGCGACCCGCACGGCCGAAAGCAGATTCGAGGGACCATCCCATCCTATCTCCGAACTATTGCGCATCGCCCCGACGAAGACCACAGGCTTTTGGCTTGCGACCGTCAGGTCGAGCATGTAAGCAGTCTCTTCCAGGGTGTCTGTGCCGTGAGTAACAACCACTCCGTCTATATCTGCGCGGGCGAGCGCCTCGCGGACCTTGATCGACAATTCCATCATCAAGCGCGGCGTCATGTGCGGGCCGGGATATCGCCCGAAGTCGACTATCTCGACATCCGCCACTTCGGTCAGCCCCGGCACGTTATCGATTATTTCCTTGCCCGACAGAGCAGGCACCGCAGCGCCTACACCTGGGTCGTATTTCATCGAGATCGTTCCGCCCGTGAAATAAATCGCTATGCGTTTTTTCATCCCTCACCTACCTGACGACTTGCAGTTTCCCATCTGCGCTGACAATAATCTCGTTCGCACCTGCCGGAATCTCAGATACCGTCTCCTTCCCTCCCGGCCACCTCACCCTTATTCGACTCGCTTCCTCCCT
>JAKEHD010000315.1 GCA_022615215.1 Blastocatellia bacterium | reverse complement strand
GTTCTTCGTCTTCTGCTCACCTGACCTCCAAGTCGGCTATCAGCTATCAGCTATCAGAATAAAGTCTGACGGTTGATGGCTGACGGCTGACGGCTGAAGACTGATGTCGGTTTTCATCATTCACCCTGACCTGAAAACCCTCCCTCACGGTCGGGCTACTGAAATCCGCCTGCTCGCCTTCATTGCTCCGGCCGCTGCTTTCGATTAGAATAGGTGCGGCATGAGAAAGAACTCTTTATAAGAAAGAATTCTTTATCGCGGCCTCTGTATTCGGCCGGCACCTCACTATCCGACAAACCCTACTCTGAAGGCCGGTTGAAAGTCTTTGCAAAGCGCGGAAATATTCCCGAAATATTTCCGAAAAAATCCCGAAAGCCGTTATGAGCAAGCAGGCAAAGCACTTATACGAGTTCGGCGACTTCTCGGTGGACGCAACCGAGCGGCTTCTGTTGCGCGAGGGAGAGACCGTCCCGCTCACACCGAAGGTGTTCGACATACTGCTCGTGCTCATCGAAAACAGAGGTCACATAATTGAAAAAGACGCTTTGATGGAAGAGGTCTGGCCGGACGCCATAGTCGAAGAGGGCAATCTCAATCGCAACATATCCACGCTCAGAAAGGCGCTCGGCGAAACGCCCGGCGATAATACATACATAGAAACGATTCCGAAACGAGGCTACCGCTTCGTGGCAGAGGTGCGCGAAGCTGTAGATGAAGCCGCCGACTTCATAGTGGCAAGATATACACGGTCGCGCGTCGTCACCGAAGAAGAGCAAGAAAGAAATCTTTATCAAGAAAGAAATCTTTATGTGGAATCCGTCTCGCCCCCTGCCGCAAGACTTATGAAGGGCGCGACCATAAAAAGATCGGGGCGCAAAACTCTGGCAGTCTTGCTGCTCGCAGCGGTCTTGCTTCTCGCGGCAGGCTTGCTTGTTGCGGTCTCTTATTATCTGATTGCGAGAAAGCCTGATGCGAGCAGATCGGGAGCGCCGCTCAATAAAACGTATTCATTCAGATCGCTTGCCGTATTGCCCTTCAAGTCGCTCGGCGGTGGCGAAGACGAGCAATCGCTCGGACTCGGGATGGCCGACGCTCTTATAACGAGGCTCAGTCGTTTGAAGGGTATATCGATCCGCCCGACGAGCGCCGTTATGAAATACACAGACCCGCAGCAGAACCCTTTTGCGGCAGGCCGCGAACTCGGAGTCGAATCCCTCCTCGACGGACGCATACAGAGATCGGGCGACCGCATTCGAGTCACCGTGCAGCTTGTGAGCGTGAGAGACGGCAGCACTCTATGGGCAGAGACCGTAGAAGAGAATTTCACGAACATCTTCACGGTGCAGGACTCCATCTCGGAACAGGTGGTCGAGGCGCTGGCCTTGAGGTTGAGCGGCGAAGAAAGAAAGCTCCTGACCAGGCATTATACCCGGAACACCGAGGCTTATAATCTCTACATAAGGGGCCGCTACTTCTGGAACAAGAGAAGCGAAGAGGGATTCAATAAAGCCATCGATTATTTCAATCAGGCGATCGGTAGCGACCCGAACTATGCGCTGGCTTACGCGGGACTGGCCGACGCATACGTGTTGCTCGATTCTTACGGCATGCTTCCGCCTTATGAGACCGTGCCGAAAGCCAGGGCCGCAGCAACAAGGGCGCTTGAGATAGACGACACTCTGGCCGAAGCTCACACCTCGCTGGCTTATCTCAAACGCGATTATGACTGGGACTTTGCAGGTGCCGAAAGAGGATTCAAACGGGCCATCGAACTGAATCCGAACTACGTGCCTGCCCGCCACTGGTATGCAGAGTATTTGACCCTTATGGAGCGATTCGACGAAGCCCTTGCGGAGATTAATCACGCACAGGAGATAGACCCGCTCTCGCTTACGATAAATGCGGCCGCCGGTTTTACATTATTCTATGCCCGCAGGTACGATGAAGCGATAGATCAATGCCGCAAGGCGCTTGAGATGGACCCGGATTTTCTCCTTGCATCCATGTACATGGGATTGGCTTATGAGCAGAAGGGGATGTATAGGGAAGCCATAGCGGAATTTGAAAAGCTCTCGAACCAGTTAAAAGACGGCGCGGCAATAGCGATGATAGGGCATGCTTACGGGGCGTGGGGAAAGCGAGACGAAGCGCAGAAAAAGCTCGAAGAATTGATGGAGCTATCGAAGCGAACTTATGTCCCGCCCGCGCATCTGGCAATAGTCTATATGGGGCTTGGAGATAAAGACCGGGCATTGAAAGAACTGGAAAAAACCTATAAAGAACGCTCCCGCCTCTTCATTTATTTCAAAGCGGATCCGAGGTCCGACATCCTTCGCTCCGATTCACGTTACCGCGATTTGCTACAGCGCATAGGGCTTGCGCTATAACGCAGAGCAAAATCATCTCACTGCCCCTTGCGACTGCTGCTTCATACGCGCTATGCATTCTTCCGTGTACTCGCGCATTCGGGCATCGCTCGCGTGAGCGCGTCGGCCGTGTCCCGGCAATACCCACTCGAAACTGTAATCGAGCAATCGCTCTACCGAGCGCACCTGCTCCGCCCACGAATACCAGCAAACCCTGAACGAAGCATTGAGCGAGTTGTAAGCGTCCGACCACCATAGATGATCGCCTGAGAATAGATACCTGTTCCTGTAGAGCAGCGCCGTGTGGCCGCGCGTGTGGCCGGGAGTCGGTATGGCGAGCAACTCCGAATCGATCTCTATTTCATCTCGCCCCGTGAGCATACGCTCGATTCCGGCCGTAGAACGTCCGCAATCGTCGCGGTGCATGATGCGCTCGGCCTCGAAGTGAGAAGACCATTTCTCATGGTCGGCCACATCATCGCGATGAGTGAGAAACATCCACCGCACGCCGCCGAGTTCGGCTATGCGTCGAGCGAGAGCGCGGGCGAACCGGGGCGAATCCACGAGCACGTTTCCACGGGGACGCGCGATCAAATAGCTCGACGCGCCGAAAGACGACTCCGAAGCGAAGCCGCAGAAGTAAACCTCTCCGTCTATCTGCTCCGGGTAGGCCGCGACCGCGCGTTTCGCGGGGTGATTGCCGAGAGCGCCGATTGATGCCGTCGGGCATGTGATCAGGGCTTTGAGCGCGGCCATCTCTTCTTCGGGCGTAGAGGGCTGGCGATAGACGATGGATTGTTCGCCCTCGCTGGAGAAAGTGCGAGGCGCGATCTGTCGGCAGAGGTCGCAGTCTATGCATGTAGTGTCGACGTAGAAATCGCCTGTGATATTTTCCGGTCGCCTGAGTTCGACTTGTGCCATAAAACGCTCCCTCCAAACATCAATAGTATGAAGCGATTGCGCGACTCATTCAACCGACGAACTTGTAACCGAGTCCGTGAAGGGTGAGCAGATGGCGAGGATGGCGCGGGTTGGGTTCGATCTTCTGCCTGAGCCATGCAACGTGAACGTCTACGGTGCGCGTTGAAGGCATGGCATTATAGCCCCACACTTCGTTGAGCAATTCGTCGCGCGAAAGGGTGCTGCCCCTGTGCTCGATGAAGTAGCGAAGCAATTGAAATTCGCGCGCCGAAAGCTCTACGACCTTGCCTTCGCGGAGGACTTCCGCCCGGCGGAAATCGACCTCTATGAGACCGAATCTATATGTTTCATAGCTGTGAACTGAGGCGGCGGGCGCGCGGCGCAATCGCGCTTCTATGCGGGCAAGCAACTCTATCATCTCGAAAGGTTTGGTCAGGTAATCGTCAGCGCCGAGCTTGAGTCCCACCACTTTATCGACCACTTGGCCGCGCGCAGTGAGCATGATGATCGGAGTCGAAACCCCTTGCTGTCTGAGGTCGCGGCACACATCGAATCCGTTTTTGCGCGGCAGCATCACATCGAGGATTATCAAATCGAACGATTCGCTCGTGGCTCGCGCAAGCCCCGCCTCGCCGTCCTGCGCGGTCTCAACCTCGTAGCCTTCGCCGCGAAGGCGGTCGCTCATCGTCATGACCAGCCCCGGCTCATCTTCAACCAGCAATATTCGCATATAACATCTGTTCGGCTATCAGCTATCAGCTATCAGCTATCAGCTTTCAGAATAAAGACTGACGGCTGACGGCTGAAGACTGATGGCTGACGGCTGACGGCTGACGGCTGATTTCACGCATCACTCTTCACTAACTCGATAGATTTGCCGGAGGCTTTATCACGCTCGGTGAAGGCCGGGAGCGAGAGCGTGAATGCGCTGCCGCGTCCGCGCTCCGATGTGACGCGCACGCTTCCGCCGTGCCCGGTGATGATGTGTTTGACAAGGCTCAGGCCCAGCCCGTTGCCGTGAATCTGAGCGGCGGTCGCTTCGCGGCCCCTGTGAAAAGGCTCGAAGATATGAGGCAGATCGTCCGCCGCTATGCCTAGTCCCCGGTCTTCGACCGTTATCTCCACTTCCGATGCGCGCTCGCCCGCTCCTTTTTGCGCTTTGACCCGTATCCAACGGCTGTCGCCGCTGTATTTCATCGCGTTGCTGAGAAGATTTTGAAGCGCCCGGTTGAAAGCCGTCCGGTCGGCGGCTAGGGAAGGAAGCCCGGACGGAATCTCTCTCTCAATCGTGAATCCGCCTTCCGCGATCAGAGACTCGCACGACGCGAGAGCGCCTTCGATCAAATCACCCGCTTCGACGGGGAGAAGCTCATAAGTCTTTCGGCCCGATTGAATGCCTGAGAACTCAAGCACCTGCTCGACCATCTCCGTGAGACGGCGGCCTTCGTCGGCGATCAAGGCTCCGTAGCGGCGGACCTGTTGGCGGTCTTCGATCACTCCGTCGGCCAGGTTTTCGCCCGCCGAGCGAATGACCGCAAGCGGGGTGCGCAATTCGTGAGAGACTCCGGCTACGAACTCCATCTGTTGATGAGCGACCGCTGCGGCGCGCCGGGTCGAGACGATTATCATCGTCACGCTCACGGCCAGAAGTATCAGTATGCCGAAGCTGGCGAAGAGATTCCGACGACGCGCGCCCGCCACAACCGCTTCGAGTGAGCCTGCGCGGTGTTTGAGCACGAGTTGCCATTGACCTTCTTCGACGCCGAGCGATTTCGTAAACGTCTCATCTTTTCCTCGCGCCTGACGAAGGACGCTGATGGCCAGGCGGTCTGCGGGTACAAGCTTGTCGGAGCCGTCGGCGCTGCGGAGAGCATTTTCTGAAGAGAGATTTTCAATCTCATCCCGCGACAGACTGAACATATCGACCGTAGCATCAGCCGAATCCAGGCTGTCAATCGAGAGGTCCGGGTCGGAGAGGTAGATGATCTTCTGCGAATCGCTGCGGCTCCTGATGGCGAGTTTGTAATCGAGCGCATCGCCGTCGGCAAAATAGCGCCGGGCGAGCGCGGGTATCATCTCCTGTTTTATGTAATCGAGATCGAACGTGACAATGATGAAACTCAAATGCGGGTCGAGGGCGATCCCTTTATCCGCGTCCAGGTAGCGCATCGAATGGGCCGGGATCAAAAGGGCCGGGGTCTCCGAGTCAATGGCTTCGACCGAGTTACTGAATAGAAAGTTCAGTCTCGTGATCCCTTTCTGGTCGGGATGTCCGGCGCGGGGGAGCGCCAGGGTAAACTTTTGCCCGATTTGCGACCGCAACGTGCCGAGTTGTTGAATCTGAGGGATTATCTGCTCGAAGCGGCGGCGCAGGTTTGCCAGTTCCGCGGGCCAGTCTCGCGGCTCGAAGCGGCCTGTTGTTTCATCGAAAGATGTAAAGCGGAGCTTGCCGTCCTTTTCCGACTCGACCCGGAAGACGCCTTCGACCATGCGCGGAAAGGGCGTGGTCTCAAACCATCGATTGTAGCGATTCGCATAATCTTTCCAAATCTGATCGGGCGGGCCGACGGCCTGAAAACCGAGGAAGGCGCGGGTCACTTCGCGGTCGAAATCCTGACTGAATTTGGTTGCGCCCGAACGCAGATTCGCCTGCATCGTGAGGCGCTCGCTACGGCTCACCTGACCGACCCACACGTATTGCAGCACGGCCAGGACCGGCAGCAGCACAAGCAATGCCACGACCAGAACGAGTGACAGTCTATACTGCGCGCGGGATGAAATGACAGTTTTGAGTAGAGATAC
>JAKEHD010000314.1 GCA_022615215.1 Blastocatellia bacterium | reverse complement strand
GTCTACGGCCGCCGCACTCCAAATAAAAGTCGCTTGCCATCGAGCTTCTGATGAAAAGTGTCAATTCGTGCCGCGCAGGGTATAACTTGCTAATCCCTGCAAGATGGTTGAAAGACAGAGGCGGAGAATCGTGATTGAACAAGAAGAATATAAATTGGCAAATAAGACTTTTCTCATAACAGGCGCGCACGGTTGCATAGGCGCTTGGACCGTCAAGCGGCTCCTTGAGGCAGATGCGAGCGTGGTCCGATTCGACCGCAGCCCTGATGCGCGGCGGTTGCGCCTGATCATGAATGAAGAAGAGATCGCGCGGGCAGAGCTCGTCACGGGCGATATCACCGAAGCCGAAGCACTGCCGCCTGTGATTGAGAAATTCGCCGTCACACATATCATTCACCTCGCGGGCTTGCAGGTGCCCTCGTGCCGCGCTGACCCTCGCGCGGGAGCTATGGTCAATGTCATCGGCACGATCAATGTTTTCGAAGCCGTGCGACAGGCAGAGGGCCGGATAAACAATGTCGTCTATGCAAGCTCCGCAGCCGTCTACGGTTTGATCGAAGAAGAGCGCCCGGTCACCGAAATAGAAGCAGCCCGCCCGGCGACGCATTACGGAGCCTTCAAGCAGTGCAACGAAGACAACGCCCGCGTCTACTATCTCGATCATGGGTTGAGCAGCGTGGGCTTGCGCCCGCTCACGGTCTATGGTGTGGGGCGCGATTTCGGTCTCACCTCGGACCCGACGAAGGCTATGAAAGCTGCTGTAGTAGGTCGCCCGTTTCACATACGTTTCGGCGGGCGGACGGATTTCAATTATGTGGCCGACACCGCTGATGCTTTCATTCGCGCAGCAATGTCGGATTTGACCGGCGCGCATGTATTCAACCTTCACGGCGAGACCGTTCACATCGCGGATGTGGTCGCTGAGATAGAGCGCAACAGGCCATCGGCGCGGGGCAATATCACTCACGAGGATGCGCCGCTGCCGATTCCATCCGAGATGGACGGCCAGGCCGTGCGCGCTGCGCTCGGCGAACTTCCCCGGACGCCTTTCGCTCAGGGCGTGCGCGCCACCATCGATAAATTTGCCGAACTTCTAAGCGCAGGCCGCCTCGATACGGGCGACCTTGATGATTGAGGACGCTTTGCCGGAGTTTAGATCAAGCCGCGATATGTTGGACATCCCTGGCGTTCCGAATCCAATATATCGTAGCCGCTTGACCGGCAAGACATAACCGAACCCGGAGGAGATATGCAGAGAACCAAAGTTTTTGCGCTGCTATTAATCGCAATCCTTGCTTGCCTGTGCGTCGCGTCCTGTCGCCGCGAGGGAGAAGAAAAACAGGTCATCGCCGTCATTCCAAAGGGCGTCTCGCATTTCTTCTGGCAGAGCGTTCACGCGGGCGCAGAGGCCGCCGCAAAAGATATGGGCGTCGAGATCATGTGGAAAGGTCCCGCGCAGGAGACAGACTACACGGGGCAGATCAACATCGTGGAAGACTCGATCAACCGCCGCGTGGCCGGAATCGTTCTGGCTCCAAGCCACCGCGATGCGCTCGTGCCCATAGTCGAGCGCGCCCAGCGCGAAGGAATACCCGTGACGATCTTCGATTCGGGCATCGGCACGGAAAATTATGTCTCCTACGTCGCAACCGATAATCGCAAGGGCGGAATGATTGCGGCCGAGCGCCTCGCTGAAAAACTCGAAGGCCGTGGTCGTATAGCGATACTCGGCGTCAAAGCAGGCTCGGTCTCGACCGACGAGCGCGAGCAAGGGTTTCAAGAAACGATCAAGCAGAAATATCCCGGCATCGAAATAGTGGCCTTTCAGTACGGCGAGGCCGATATGTCGAGATCGCTCGACCGGGCTACTGATATGTTGACAGCGCATTCGGACCTCGACGGCATGTTCGCTTCAAACGAGTCTTCGACCATCGGAGCGGTGCAGGCTATAAAACAGAAAGGGCTTGCGGGCAAGGTGGTGCTTGTGGGCTTCGACTCAAGCCCGAACCTCGTAGAGGACTTGAAGGCCGGAGCGATAGATTCGCTCGTCTTGCAGAATCCATACAAGATGGGATACGAAGCCGTGAAGGCCATGGTCGAAAAGATCAAAGGCCAGCAACCTCCTCGCTTGGTCGACACCGGCGCGAAGCTCTTGACGAGAGACAATCTCGACACAGTGGAGATGCAGCGGTTGCTCACGCGGCCCTGAGTCAGCTATCAGCTATCAGCCAAAAGTTTCGAACCACAGATCACACAGATTGCACAGACGACATGTGCCAATTACCTGGAAGCCTTACAGTCAGGGAGTAAACAGGGGTTCAGAGTACCGCCTTCAGGCGGAAAGGACTGGCCCCGTCAGCCTATTCCGGCTGAAGCCGGTACTCTCAACACTCGCTTCTCAGCTTCCTTGCTCATCTACAAACTTCAAATAGCACAAGTCGTTTCACAGATATTTTTTGTGTTATCCGTGTTATCTGTGGTTGAATACTTGCCCTGACGGCTAACGGCTGATATGTCTGATCGACTGAAACGATTTCTTCCGTTCGCAAGCCTGATCGCGCTGTGCATATTGATCGCGGCGCTTGAGCCGAAATTTCTCTCAGCGGGAAATCTCGCGGGCGTCGCCCGGCAGACGGCAGTGATCACTATCATGGCGATTGGCATGACGGTCGTAATGGTATCGGGCGGCATAGACCTCTCGGTCGGTTCGGCCATGGCACTCGCGGGAGTCGCGGGCGCGTTCGCGCAGGTATACGGCGCTCCTGTGATCCTGGGGATAGCGGCCTCCATAGCGGCGGGGACCGCGTGCGGCCTGCTCAATGGAACGGCCGTTGCGACGCTCAGGATTCCGCCTTTCATAGTCACGCTGGGCGCGATGGGCATCTATCGCGGAGTAGCCCTGCTTGCTACAGACGGAACATCGGTCGTCGGATTGCCTCAGAGCTTCGGCTATCTCGCCGAAGGGAATCTCCTCGGCCTTGTGCCCGTGCCGCTCATCATAGTGCTGTTCGTAGCAGCGGCCATTCACTTCCTGCTTGCCAACACGCGGACGGGCCGCTACTGCTACGCCATAGGCAGCAACATCGAAGCTGCGCGTTACGCGGGCGTGCGAGTGTCGCGCTATCAGATACTCTTCTACGCGATTCTAGGAATGCTGACGGGCCTGGCTGGTTCTATCGAATCGGCGCGGCTTGTGACAGGGCAACCGACGGCGGGCGAAGCCTACGAGTTGCGAGTGATCGCGGCGGTCGTCATAGGAGGCGGCTCACTCGGTGGAGGTCAAGGCACGGTCATAGGGACGATCATCGGCGCGTTGATTATGGGCGTGCTCGCAAACGGCGCGAACCTGCTCGGCATATCCTCATTCGCGCAGCAGGTAGTCATAGGCGCAGTGATCGTCCTCGCCGTGACCTTCGATGAATTCCAGCGCCGACGCATCGAGAGCGCATCATCGTAGACGGGATTTGTTTTGAAGGTCTCTCCTCCCGCGAATGGTTCAGCGAAGTTGAATCGTGCGATGCGATATTTCAGGAGATCGATTATCGCGCTTACGCATAGCCTCGCAGAGACGAAGAGACCGCCTCTCTCCACCCTTCTCGAACAATTCACAAATCGCCTCTCCGAAACGTCTTCATCAGGGTGGGAGCGACAAAGAATATAACCGCTTGCAGGTCGGCCCTTTCGTGTTTTGATCGTCTCTCGTAGAATGTTGAGGGGAATTCATCTATAAGCCTGTTGTCGCAAACAACGCCAACACCGCAAGGAGCAGCAGCAATGATAAACACTCACAAGTTCAATTCGTACCTGCCCGGTCGAGCCGGAAAACTTATATTGATCGTGGCCGCAATATCGCTTTGCGCTTATGCAGGCCGTCCCCACCGCGCGCAGGACGCGCATCAACACCACAATCACACGCCTCCTGCTAAAGAGACTGAAGAGAAAGTGTCTGTGGGCAATATGGCGATCCCGGATGTCGTGCTGTTGAACCAGAATGGCGAACCTGTTCGCATCTACAGCGATCTGATAAAGGGCCATGTGGTTGCGATAAATACTATATTCACTACCTGCACGACTATATGCCCGCCCATGGGAGCCAACTTCTCAAGGCTACAGAAATTGATGGGCGACCGCATGGATAAAGACATACGTCTGATCTCCATATCGGTCGACCCCGTAACCGATACTCCGCAGCGGCTCAAAGCCTGGAGCGAGAAGTTCGACGCCGGACCCGGATGGACTCTGCTTACGGGACCGAAGCAGGAGGTAGACAAATTGCTCAAGGCGCTGAAGGTCTTTGCGGCAGACAAATGGGACCACGCGCCCACGGTGCTCGTCGGCAGCGAAACTTCGGGCGAATGGACGCGCGCCTACGGGCTTGCTTCGCCCTCGAAACTGGCGGAGATTATCACAGGCGTTATAGAGCAAGAGACCAGGAAATCTCCCTCGAAGGAGGACCACCGGAAATGAATCGACGATTTTATCTCTGCGCGCTTGAGAAAGTATTCTTTACAGTTCTTGCGCTGCTTCTTTTTGCGGACGGCCGCGCGGCCGAGGCTCCCTCTTCGACAGGGGCGAACCGACAGCAGTCGCAGACGGCTGAGGAAAAAAGTCTTCCTTCTGAGTCGCCCGCGCAGAAATACTTTACCGACGTGGTGCTCATAAATCAGGACGGTAAGCAGATGCGGCTCTACAGCGATCTGCTCAAGGGAAAGGTTGTGGTGATAAACGCTTTCTTCACTACCTGTCAGGGAAGCTGCCCCGTGATGGCCGGGAACTTCGCCGCTATTCAAGACTGGCTCGGAGACCGTCTCGGCAAAGACGTTTATCTGATCTCCATATCGGTCGACCCTTTGACCGATACGCCCGCGAAGCTCAAGGAGTACGCCGAACGATTCAAAGCGAAACCCGGATGGTATCTTCTCACGGGAGAGAAAGAGAATGTCGATAAGGCGCTTCACAAACTGGGCCAACAGGTCGAGGACCGCGAGCAGCACCTCAATGTCTTCATAATAGGCAACGAGCCTACAGGATTGTGGAAGAAAGCCCTTGGCCTCGCCAAGCCTGAAGACTTGATCCGTATAGTCGAAAGCGTGATCAAAGATCAGGGTTAGGATGGTTTCCCGCCTGCGCTGAAAATCCGAATGCGATGAACTATAGGAAGCTTTTACAAATCCTGCTGCCTTCTCTGCTGATCGCTGCGTTAGCCGGAGCGGATTATTCGGCCAATAAAATGTATTCATTCTCGCCGCCTTCGGAGCGGCTTACGCCACAGGAGCGGCGCGGCAAACAGATATACCTGAAAGGCAAAGGCTCCTCCTCGCAGGAGATCGTCGCGCTTCTCGGCAAAGACAACACTGAGGTGCCCGGCTCGGTCCTCACCTGCGCCGGTTGTCACGGACGCGACGGGCGCGGCAAGCCCGAAGGCGGAATAACGCCTTCCGATATCACCTGGCCCTCTCTCACAAAACCCTACGGCGTCGCGCACACGGGCGGCCGTAAGCATCCTCCCTACACCGAGCGATTTTTGAAGCGGGCCATCACGCTCGGCATAGACCCTGCGGGCAACCGCCTGCACACGGCCATGCCTCGATACCGTATGTCGCTCGATGACATGGCCGACCTCGTCGCTTATCTCAAACGATTAGGGAGAGACCCGGACCCCGGCCTCTCCGAGACTGCCATCCGAGTGGGAGCGATACTTCCGCCATCGGAGAGGTTTGCCGAAATGGGTCAGGCCATAAAGTCGACGCTCGCGGCTTACTTCGACGATCTCAACCGGGCGGGCGGCGTCTATAACCGCCGCATCGAATTGAGCTTTATCGAGCCGGTCGGTTCGCCTGAAGAGAGAACCGAACAGGTCCGCGCATTCCTCGATGACACGGAGGTGTTCGCTTTGACGAGCGGATTTATGGCCGGCGCAGACCGCGAGATTGCGGCTCTCATCGAAGAGAAAGAGATACCGCTAATAGGCGCTTTCACGCTCCATCCGCAGATAAGCTTTCCTTTGAACCGCTATGTCTTTTATATCTACGCGGGACTTGAAGACCAGGGGCGTGCGCTTGCTGCTTTCGCGGCGAAAAAAATCGCAAAGCAAAATCCTCCCGCAGCCATTATCTATCCCGACGATGACGCTTCGCGCAAGGTGGCCGAAGCCATAAAGCAACAGTGTCAGAAATCGGGCTGGGAGACGGTGGAAGAAGTTGCCATTTCCGAGGGGCAATCCGTCAAAGAAGACTTTTCTCATCAAGCCGCGTTACTGGCCCGCAACCTCAGCCGGAAAGCGGTCGAGGTGGTCTTCTTTCTCGGCCCCGCCGGAGCGGAGAGCATTTTTCTTCGAGAGGCGCAGAGACTCGATTGGAAGCCGCTCGTTCTGGTTCCGGGGCCGCTCGCGGGCAGGGATATCTTCGAAGCGCCCATGAGTTTCGAGGGCCGGATATTTTTATCCTTTCCGACACTGCCTTCCGATCAAACGCCCGATGGAGTGGCCCAGTACAGAATATTAGCCGAAGCGCATAAGCTTCAGCCCAAGTCTTTGGCAACTCAATTCACAGCGTTATCGTCGGCCAAACTCATGGTCGAGGGATTCAAACGGGCCGGAAAGGATGTGAGCCGCGAAAAGCTCATAGAGGTGCTTGAGGGCCTCTACGGTTTCAGCACGGGGCTGACCCCCGCAGTCACTTATAATCCGAACAGAAGAGTCGGCGCTATCGGGTCTCACATAGTCAGGGTAGACCTCAAGGCGAAGAGCCTCGCTCCAGCAAGCGAGTGGGTCGAACTGAAGTAGATCATCGCCCCTCACGCAAACTGTTCCAGGAACCGGACGTCGTTTTCATAAAGCAGCCGGATGTCGTCTATGCCGTACATCAGCGCGGCCATGCGGTCTATCCCGAGTCCGAATGCGAAGCCCGAAAACTCTTCCGGGTCTATGCCTACGCTAAGGAGCACGTTCGGATGCACCATCCCGCTGCCGCCAAGCTCTATCCACCCGGACCCTTTGCAGACGCGGCAACCCGTGCCATCACATACATAGCAACTGAAATCAACTTCGGCTCCGGGTTCGACGAACGGGAAGTAAGAAGGCCGGAAGCGCGTCTTGAGGTTGGCCCCGTACATCATCTCAACGAACTTTTGCAGAGTCCCCTTGAGGTCCGCCAGCGTTATGTTGCGATCTACGTTGAGGCCCTCGACCTGGAAGAACATAGGGTTATGAGTCGGGTCGGGCGTATCGCGGCGAAAGACGCGGCCCGGCGCTATGACCCTGAGCGGCGGCTGCCGTCGCTGCATGGAATGTATCTGCACGTTAGAGGTCTGCGACCTGAGGGCCAGGTCTTTCGAAACGTAGAACGTATCGGCCGAATCGCGCGCGGGATGTCCGGGCGGGATATTGAGCGCGTCGAAGTTATAGAAGCTCGTCTCGATTTCAGGCCCGTCTTCGACCGAATATCCCATGGAGACGAACACGTCTTCTATGCGCTGGCGCAGGAGCGTTATAGGGTGCAGATGTCCCCGTCTCGGGCGTGTGCCGGGCAGGGTCACATCTATGCGTTCGCGTTCGAGGGCCGAGCTTGCGGCGGCCTCGGCGAGGTGTTCTTTTATGCGAGCGATTTCCGATTCGACCTCGTCGCCTAGTTCGTTGACGAGACGGCCGAACTCGGCCCGCGCTTGGGGAGCGAGCGAGCCGACGCGCTTCTTTTCGGCGGCGATCAGGCCCGATTTCCTGCCGAGGTATTTGTCCCTGAGCGCGGTCAGCGCGTCTGTGTCCGCGACCGATTTCGCGTCCTCGAAGAATTGCGCTCGAAGGTCGTTCAGTCTTTCTTCCATAACTGGCAAAAGTGATCAGCCCTCAGCTATCAGCTATCAGTCTTCAGCCATCAGCCGTCCGCTCTTCAGCTCTGAAAGCTGAGGGCTGAGGGCTGATAGCTGAGGGCTGATGGTTCGCTTGGTTTTCAACCGGCGGGGACCGCTGCTTGATCGGATTCGAGGGCCTCTTTGGCTTTGCTCGATATTTCAGTGAAAGTGGCTGGTTCGTTGACCGCAAGGTCCGCAAGCGCCTTGCGGTCCAGGTCGATTCCGGCCAGCTTCAGGCCATGCATGAAGCGGCTGTAACTGAGTCCGTTGGCCCGCGCCGCCGCGCCTATGCGCACTATCCACAGCGAGCGGAAGTCCCGCTTCTTGAGTTTGCGGCCCGTAAAGGCGAAATTCAGAGATCGCTCTACCTGCTCTTTCGCATGGCGGTAGAGCTTGCTTTTGGTTCCGCGATAACCGCGCGCCAGTTTCAAAATACCTTTGCGTTTCTGTAGACGTTTGTTTCCACGTTTAGCTCGAGGCATAATTCCCTCCTGACGAATGTCTGACCCTATCGGCTCGATTGCGAAGAGAGAGTCTGACACCCTGACAAATTATTATTGCAAATGATTCAGCTACGGCCGTAGGGGAGCATCTTCTTCACTCCGGGCACATCGGCGTCTGCGATCATAACGTCGATATCGAGGTTGCGTTTGCGCTTGGCCGTCTTTTTGGTCAGGATATGGCGAGCGTGCGAATGTCCGCGCTTGACCTTGCCTGTGGCCGTGAAGCGGAAGCGTTTCGCTGCTCCTTTGTGAGTTTTAAGTTTCGGCATAATTCCTCCTATTTATTTCTTCTTGGGGGCGAGAA
Organism: Blastocatellia bacterium; assembly: GCA_022615215.1. Lineage (GTDB taxonomy): Bacteria > Acidobacteriota > Blastocatellia > UBA7656 > UBA7656 > JAKEHD01. The sequence continues at coordinate 3,242 of JAKEHD010000314.1, read as the reverse complement.
TGATAAACATATTCATTCCTTCAAGCCTGGGGTTGGCTTCTACGGTCCCTACTTCTGCCAGGTCGCGCTCCAACCGTTTCAACAGGGCGATTCCGAGTTCCTTATGAGTGATCTCGCGGCCGCGGAAATGGACAGTGCCTTTCACCTTGTCGCCTTCCTGAAGGATGCGCTCGGCATGGTTCTTCTTGAAGGTATAGTCGTGTTCGTCTGTGCCGGGCCGGAATTTTATCTCCTTGACTGTGACATAAGTCTGTTTGGCTTTGGCCTCTTTGGCTTTCTTTTTCTGCTCGTACTGCCATTTGCCATAATTGATGATGCGGCACACAGGCGGACGGGCCTGGGGCGCGACCTCTACCAGATCAAGCCCCTTGCTGCGCGCAATCGAGAGCGCCTCCTGCGGCGACATTATACCTACCTGCGAGCCGTCCTCATCTATTACGCGGATTTCGCGGACCCTTATACGCTCGTTGACACGAACCGACGGCCCGCGGTCCCGCTTGTCTTTGAACCCCCTTCGCGGTCTGAAGCTACTGATACTATATCCTCCCAACCGGCTGCCCGGTTTTGACGATCAACATTTTTCGACGCTCATTCCATATCGAGAGAAACCAGAAGCGCCGCGACCTGACGAAGCGATGATTCATTCGCTTCGTTCAACTATCCACACGCCGGGCAGATGTTTATGATCTGCCGACGAGCGTTATCACCTTCCACAGGACGGTGTTTATAGAATCTTTCCATTCCGGTCGGATCTTACGCCAGCGCCCTCGGCATACGCATGCGGCCCGTCGAGCGAAACGTCCGGCCGCAAGGCAAAGGCAGCTTCAGGACTTCTGGAGCTGACGTAAAATAACGATGGCAGGCATGCGAACCTGAGTCCGTTGACCCTGCCTTGTCAAAACTCAAGTCCGAATAGTAGCAAATGACAGCAAGTGATAGCAAGCGATACCGAAAGCATGAGAAGTAAATGCCATCGTAAATATCGACACATGATGGCCGATAACTGAAGACCGCTTATGCTCCGTCACTGGCCGCTTTTTTATGGCGTCCGCCGTGCGGGAAGGTCGGTCCCGGCGGCGGCGGGATTTTCGAGAGTTCTTCGGGCGTGGAAGCGCGGCGGCGGGCGAGTTCGAGTTTCAAGCTCTCTTCGCCTCGCTCCATCGCCCAGCGATGATTGGCCGAAAATATGGGCTTGAGCATGAATGAAAAAGCTCTCAGCATAGGCTTATCGGCGCGAATCCGCCAGTCGTATATGATGTTTACATAGGGACCGTCCTGCTCGAATGTCCATACGCCGCGCCCGTCGAAATCGCCCCAGGCGTCGAGGCTGAAGCCATAAGGATAGCGCGACTCTGTAACGCGAAACTGCCAGCGCAAGGTGTAAGGCAGCCAGCCTTTTGTGTAGAGGCTGACCACTCGTCCGACGCCTTCCTTATCGCCCGGCTCAAGTTGCTCGACCTCCAGATAGACCGAAGGCCACCATCGCGGCAACTCTGCGGCCTCTTTCAAAAGATCGGCCACTTCGTTTACGGTCCCTTCGACCCGCCATCTGCTGATGAAATGATAGTCATTGGTTGCCATAGAAAGTCTCGCCTCAAGATAGGCGAAGGCGCATGGTTTCGGTAGATGCTCTTCTACCACTTTTCGCGCGAAGCCGAATTGTAGTCATGCCCGGAGCTTTTATCAACCGCAGACCGGCGATGCGGGCGTTATAGAGATTAACCATTCGGGCAATTTAAAGACACCCTCTTGCGGTTGCGGTTTTTGAGTATTGTTGACATCCGGTAAATGGTGCGGGATAATCAGTTACCGCAAAAGCAGGTCTTTTTGCCCCAGCGGAGACGATCTTCGTCAGTGATTTATAGGGAGGAATCCAGGTGGAAAAGGAGCAAGAGATTCGGCTGCGTCAGCAGATAGAGGAGCTTGTGCGTTCTCGCCTCACCATGCTCGAACAAGACATCAGTCGGCTCCAACGCGAAGTGAGCGAATCGTTCACAGTGCTGTTAGAGCGCACAGATGCAGCAGCTACTATGCCGGAAGCCGATGCGGCGATCTCGCATATAATCGAGGAAGTGGTCGCGCAGATAAGCCAGGCAAAGACGGACAGCGCGCGAAGCGGGGCTGATATTGCCCTTTTGCGAGACTCCGTTTCTGCAATAGAGGGGCAGGGGACTCAGGCTGAGGTGCTCAACGCGCTCGTCGCCCGTGCAGAGAGTTTTGCGCCCAGAGTAGTCTTATTCGTGGTGAAAGGGGACAGCGCGCTCGCTTGGGCCGCCCACGGATTCGATCACGATGTGGGCAACACTGCCATAAGGGGTCTGTCGGTCTCCTTGAAATCCGATACCGCCTTGCGCGCGGCGTTCGATTCAAAGCAGACTTTTTACGGTCCTTCGAATCAGCAATCGGAAAATCCGACCATATTCCAATCGCTGGGCGGCGCGCAACCGCAGCGAGTGCTGACCGTCCCTTTACAGGTCAGAGGCAAATCGGCGGCAGTCTTTTATGCCGACTCTGCGGACCAGGGCGATGAAGCAGTAAAGGTTGAAGCCATAGAGTTGCTCGTCTATACGACAGGGCTTGTAGTCGAACTGGTATCTCTGAGGACGCGAATGGCCGGGGGAGCGCAGGCCGCAAGGCAAGCGGCAGCCGCGCCCGGCAAAGCGCCTTCACCCGGCGGAGAACAGGAATCCACGAGCGGACCTCTGTCAGCGCCAAGCGGCCCGCTTGTCTCTCCGAGCGGAGCGATTTCACAAACACAGCCGGGAGCGCCCGCCTACTTCAAACCGGCAGCCGAACCGCCTCAACCGGTCGAACATGCCGCCGCTCCGGTCCCGGAACCCGCACCGCAAGAACCGCAGCAAGCCGCCTCTCCTGAGATAGCTGTCAGCGGTCTGTCCGAAGATGAAGAGAAACAGCACAACGATGCTCGCAGGTTCGCGCGCCTGCTCGTCAGCGAGATAAAACTCTATAACGAACAGAAAGTGGTCGAAGGACGACGCAATAGCGACCTCTACGGCCGGCTCAAAGAAGACATAGACCGAAGCCGCCAAATGTATGACAAGCGAGTGATGCCGGCTGTTGCGGCCAAATTCGATTACTTCTACGATGAACTGGTCCATACTCTGGCCGACGGAGACCCTGCCCGATTAGGGTCCCATGCTCCCGGACCAGCCGTCAGCGTTTGACTTTACAGCCGTCAGCGGTCAGCTATCAGCTATCAGCCGTCAGCGGTCAGCTATCAG
>JAKEHD010000313.1 GCA_022615215.1 Blastocatellia bacterium | reverse complement strand
GCGGCTCCAACCTGTCAAAATTTCTGTGGCGGACCACTAGAGCACCTGCGTCGGTTGACCGTGAAATCCAGTTACTATCGAGAATCTTTAGTCTGGCGATTGAGCGAGGAGAGGTGGAGACAAATCCTTGCAAAGGGGTAAAGATGTTAAACGCTGGCAACGTAATCACCCGCTACCTGACACCGGAAGAGGAAGAACGATTGTTGCCCGTGCTCACAGGTCGCCGTAGTCACTTGTTGGACATCACCATCATCGACCTGCATACCGGGATGAGGCGCACTGAAATTCTAACACTGCACAAAAATCAGATAGATTTCATTCGCGGCTCAATAGAGGTGATCGGAACCAAGAACGGCAAGTCCCGAAGCGTGCCGATACATCCTACGCTGAGGCCCATACTTCAGCGCCTGGTTGAAAAGGCAGGCCCTAACGGGTATCTGTTTGAGAATCCCAAAACGGGCGAGCCGATTCGGGACATTAAGACGGCCTGGGCTTATGCATTGCGTGACGCCAAGATTGAAGGGCTGCGGTTCCATGACCTCAGACACACTTTCGGGACAAGGGCCATTGATGGAGGTGCGCCGCTGAGTGCGGTGAAAGAGGTGATGGGGCACATGGACATTCACACCACTATGCGATATGTTCATGCGACCGATGAGGGTAAGCGTCGTGCAGTTGAAGCAGCGGCGAGGGGTAGTGTAAAATCAGCACCGGTCACAAATCTGCCACACAAGGTAGAAAAGGCAGGGTGACAGGTCTTCGTAAGTATATGGAAGAACAGGACATGGCGGCGTAGCTCAGGCGGTTAGAGCGTGGGATTCATAACCCCAAGGTCGTTGGTTCAAGTCCAACCGCCGCTACCATCTTTTCAATCACTTGACTGCGGTCATCATCGGCCGCTGTTGGTCTTTGTGGCCCATTTGTGGCCCACTTTTACGTTTACCATTTCCAGTGCAGCCACAGCCCTGCGTTTCGCCGTGACTTGGACTGAAGCGCCGGGGTGGGGCGGTTCTTCTCGATAATAGTGAGACTGCCGCTCAAATATCGTAGGTTCAACATAGCTTGCGCCGCTATCTGAACCTGCTATACTTACCACCTCACAAGTCATTGCAGCGATAGTTTTTCATTTTTGATTTCCCGAAAATAATTGCTGATGATAAATAACGCGAAGTATCCTATGAGACAATGGCGATGAAGGAGTCAAGTCTTTACAAATATCTGCTTCTCAGGTTGATTATTGGTTATCTCGGAGAAAGGTCGCAGTTTGCATGGTGGCCCACTTCGGTTTTTGAGCCTTCAAGCAAGTCATTCCTGGAACCGGTATTTGCAAAGACATATCGCCTGGCGCAATATCATAGCGTTAAGGAAGCGGCCCGCCGACTTCACGACGAGTATATCGGTATTGGAAACGTCTTTCATCTTTTCCGTTTGCCGGAGGAGATCGAGCAAGACCTACACGCCCTTATGCTGGGATCACAGGGAGATGAAGAGGCGCTTGCGAACCTGAGAGATAAAGACACCGCAATGCAAACCCTGTCCACCATCGCTGAGGGAATGAGAACTACGACCGAAGGGCCGGTCGCGATAGGTAATTTTAGAGATATTCTCACGCCCGTTGCTCTGAAAGGAGCGGCGCAAAGCTATCTCGCAGCTTTCGAGCAGGGCATTAAAACCTATCCCTATTTCATAGGGTAAATATGGGCGACGTGAGTTTGTATACCACGCAGCTTCAAGCAGGTCTCGGTCTCATTAATGAAACCAAGTCACTGCTAGACCTATGGGAGCCGGGGATGACCGCTCACCAACTTCAACAAGCGGCGCTGGAATCCGGGAGGTTCCCAACTGTCACGGCCAGGAGACTGCGGAATATCGTCGTTGAATGTTTTGCGCCCAGGTATCTCATCAACGATGGCGCGCCAGCTTCACATCTGAAGCGGCTGTTATCGCAAATTGCCCCCGGAGAGTTCCAACAGTTATTATTGCTGTTCACCTGCCGGGCAAATGCTATCCTGGGCGATTTTGTTCAGCAAGTTTATTGGGAAAGATACGCCGCAGGATACTCAGAAATCTCGAATGACGATGCTCGATCTTTTGTCTTACGTGCTATTGATCGCGGCAAGACGAGCAAGCAGTGGTCAGATTCTACTATCAGTCGTGCCTCAGGCTATCTGACAGGGTGCTGCGCCGATTACGGGTTGCTTGAGAATGGTCAAAAGGTCAGCCGTAGAATTCTGCCATTCAGAATATCTCCCAAAGTCGCAGCGTACATCGCATACGACTTGCACTTCTCCGGCCTGGGAGACAACGCTCTTTTGAGTCATGAAGACTGGGGAATATTCGGTATGAGTCGGGAGGATGCGCTTGACGAAATCAAACGACTTTCCTTAAAAGGGTTGTTCATTGTCCAGGCTGCTGGCAATGTAGTAAAAATTAGTTGGAAATATCGAGACATGGAGACTCTGTGTGATGTCCTCACTGAAATCTGATTTCGACGAACTGAGGGAAAGGATACGGCACGGACGCGAGCTTGGTTACGCAAGCTTCGAGCCGATCTTTTATTTGATCTTTCCCCCATCACAGATACTTGAAGTCAAACGGCAGACGCCCGCCTGGATTGCGAAGCTCCGCAACGAGGGCTGGGAGGTGACTACCTTTTCGATTGCCGAAGAGATTGAGTCTATCCTGGAAAAGGATCCTCGCCGGTCGCTCTGGTTGATGGCTGACGCCCGCGCGCCTCAAGATTGGAACAAGACAAATCAATCCATCGCTAATGCGTTGACAAACAATGGCGCTCTACAGCAACGGCTGGAACTTCTTCTTTCGTCCCTCGAAGGGCGTAAGAACAACCTCGTTCTTGTAACAGACCTCGAAGCGTTGCACCCCTACTTGCGAATCGGCGCGATTGAGAGTCAATTGCAGGGGAAGTTTCATGTGCCCACTATCTTTCTTTATCCGGGAGTTCGCACCGGAAAGACTCGTTTGAAGTTCCTCGGCTTCTATCCAGAGGACGGGAACTATCGCTCAGTGCATGTGGGCGGCTAATCGAAATCTTTGAACATTTTGGGTTACAACCATGAACATTCGAAACCTGTTCGATCCAAACAAGGACATTTACCGGACGATTGAAAAGGTGATTTCTTATGCTGCTTCTCAGGAAACCCGACTGAAGGCTGAAATCTCGGAGTACATCGTCACTAAAAGCATCGAAGAGCAATTCAGAAAACTCTTCGATGAGATGCAGCATGCAATGGAAGTAGGAGGCGAGAATGAAGTCGGCGTGTGGGTATCCGGCTTCTATGGTTCCGGCAAAAGTTCTTTCACAAAGTATCTCGGCCTGGCTTTCGATAGCGATGTCAAGGTTGATGAAATACTCTTCCTGAAGCATTTGCAGGACCGGCTTCACACCCCCCAGGTCAAAGCTCTACTCTCCACCGTCGCGCAACGCTACCCGGCCGCCGTCGTCCTGCTCGATCTGGCAAGTGAAATGCTCGCCGGAGCCACGATGGAGGATGTCTCGACGGTCCTCTATTACAAGGTTCTGCAATGGGCAGGTTATTCAAGAAACCTGAAAGTTGCGGCGCTTGAGCGGAAGATCGAAAGCGATGGGCGATACGATGAGTTTCAAAGCAAGGTTAAAGCGGCGATGCCGGAACTCACCTGGAAAGACCTTCAGAACGACCCTCTCGTAGTGGATGGACTCGTTCCGCAGATCGCCCACGAGATGTACCCCAATCTGTTTCCGACGACGAACTCGTTCTCATCGAATATAGAGGGGTTTTTCAAGTTCGAAGATGAGCGCGTCAAAGAGATGATAGAAATCATCCGCGAAAAGAGCGGCAAACAGTACATCATCTTCATCATAGATGAAGTGGGCCAGTACATCTCCACGCGCGATAACCTCATCCTCAATCTCCAGGGCCTGGCTCAAAACCTCAAGCGGCTTGGCGATGGCAAGGTCTGGATAATGGCGACCGCCCAGCAAACGCTGACCGAAGATGACCCGCGCGCGGCTCTCAACTCCGATAAACTCTACAAGCTCAAAGATCGCTTTCCTATTCAAATCGACCTTGAGTCCAGCGACATCAAAGAGATTTGCTACCGGCGATTGCTCGGCAAATCTCCGGCTGGCGAAGACGAACTCGGAAAGTGGTTCGACAAGCATGGTCAGGCGCTTCGCCACAATACCAAACTTCACGACGCCAGGTATTATGACTCGGATTTCAGCCGAGAAACGTTCATCAATCTATATCCGTTCCTGCCCGCGCACTTCGACATCCTTCTGCATCTGCTCGGAGCACTCGCCAAATCCACAGGCGGCATCGGTCTCCGTTCCGCCATCAAGGTTATTCAAGACATACTCGTAGAAGGCGAGAACGGCAATACTGCCGCCGCCGAGCAGCCGGTCGGCTGGCTTGCAACGACTGTGATTCTGTATGACGCCCTGGACAAAGATATACGCCGCGCGTTCCCTTCGATTCACCACGCGGCATACAACACCTGCATTCGATTTCACGGCTCCAAACTCCATGAGGAAATCGCAAAATCCATCGCCGTATTACAGATTCTCGGCAACCTGCCCGTCAACGTTCAAAACCTTGCGAGCCTGATGCATCCGTCTATCGATCACCCATCAAGGCTCGATGAAGTGCGCAAAGCCGTCGAAGAGATGCTCAATGATCCTCTCGTGCCTCTCGGCCATAAGGACGGAAACCTTTGTTTCCTGAGTGAAAAACTGCGGGACATCGAACAAGAACGGGGCGTGATTCCTCTCCGGCAAGTCGATCTGCGACGCATTTTCAACGATGCTTTGAGAGATACATTCGATCCTCTGCCGAGAACCAGCTTGCACGGAACCCTTACAGTCACATCAGGCTTGAAGATACAGTCAGGCAGCAGCCTCTCCGGCCTGGCAGGCGAACATAACACAGTTCAAACCATAGTGGAATTCGTCAGTCCGGCAGACTACGACACGGCCAAGACGCGACTTCTCGACGAGTCGTGCCAGCGAACCGCGCAGAATGCGATCTATCTGCTTGGACGCTCCGATCCCCAAGTCGAAAGTCTCACAGCGGAAATCTATCGCTGTCAGCGGATCGTCGAATTACATCACAATGATCCTGACCAGGAAATTAAGGAATACTGCGCAAGTCAAATGGATCGCGCTACGAAGCTGTCTCTGCAATTACAACAGAATCTAAAACAGGCTTTGACGCACGGCTCATTCATCTTCAGAGGTCAGGTCACTGCTGTCACGGTTCTCGACCAGGAATTGCTCGATGCTTCGAAGAAGCTTCTGGCGGATGTGGCGGCTCAGGTCTTCGACCGCTATTCGGAGGCCCCTGTAAGAGCAGAGACATCGCTCGCGGAAAGATTTCTTCGCACAGGTAATCCTGCGGCGATAACCATAACCATCGACCCGTTGGAACTTGTGAAGACCTCCGGCGGCAGTCACGGTATCAAAACCGACCACAAAGCCATCGTCAGCATACACGACTATATCGACCGCAATGGAGCGGTCGAAGGGAAGCGGCTTTCTGACCACTTCAGCGAAGCGCCGTTCGGCTGGTCGCCCGATACCCTTCGCTACATACTCGCCGCCATGCTCGTCGCCGGGGAAATAAAGCTCAAAGTGTCTGGCCGCCAAGTAACCGCAGCCGGTCAACAAGCGATAGATGCTTTGAAGACCAACAAAAGCTTTGGCAAGGTCGGCGTCGCATTGCGCGATGAGCGCCCCTCCATAGAAACGCTCGCGCGGGCTGCCGAGCGCCTCACCGACTTGACAGGCGATGCAGTCATACCGCTGGAACAGGAGATCAGCAAAGCGGCGGTCAAGCAATTCCCGCGCTTTCAACAGGAGTACGCTCCGCTGTCTGAAAAGCTCGCCGCGCTACAGCTTGCCGGAGTGGAACGTGTACGCGCGCTCAATCAGGACATAGCCGACGTTCTGTTCACAGATGCATCGGATGCGCCTCAACGCCTGGGAGGCGAAGAGTCCGCCCTTTATGAAAGCCTCAAGTGGGCTGGCGAAGTGAAGCGCGCACTCGAAAACGAACTTGAAGTCACCGTCCGAGAACTCCAAACACACCGCAGCGAAATCGAACGGCTGCCCGACACAGGCGTTCCCGGCGAGTTGCGGCGCGAACTGGCAGAGGATTTGGAACTGCTCAGGCAACGTTTGCAAAAGGAGGATTTCTATCGACATACGGCCGATTTGAATTCGCTATTGACCAACATCAAAGCGCGGGTGCGCGAAGCCGTCATCAAGCTCAAAGAGCAACAGAAGCTTCGCCTGAAAGAAGGGGCCGAAGACCTACAACGATTATTCGAGTGGGAAGAACTCACGCAGGAAGAGCGCAGTAATGCCATAAGCGGCCTGGAAGAACTGGCGATAGAAGCAACGAGCGATCTAACAGGTCTGAAGCAACTTCTCGCCAGGGATTACGACATCAATAACAACCTGAGCGAACTGAAGGAATCCATTCAACGCCAGGGGCAGGAACGTCGCCGCCAGCGGATGGAAGAAGAGCGTGCCACAGTTGCAAAGGAAGGACCGACAAAGCTGAAGAAATCCATGATAATCCCGGCGAGTATCAACACGGCAGACCAGCTTGATGAGTTGATACGTCAACTACAAGAGATCAAATCGCTGTTGGCGCTGTACGCTGAAATCGAAGTGAGCATCTCGATCAAGGAGCAATAATTTGGAGTGCGGTGACTCGTCACCGCTTTTGGTTCTGAGGCGAGACAAAAAAGCTGCGACAAGTCGCAGCACTCCAAAGATGCTCGAAGGCAAGAAAAAAGCTGCGACGAGTCGCAGCACTCCAAAGTCACTTATGGCATTCGATCAACAGACTCGGAGTCGTCTACAGCGTTTTGTAAGCGACGCGCGGGATGTGCTGACCAAAGAATTCACCCGCCAGTTGCAGAACGAATACGGGCTTGATCCCGTATCGGGCGCTGTGACGCCGATTGAGAATCTCGGCCATCTCGACGATGCGCGGCGCGAGACGGCCCGCATCCTGAGAGATACGCTCACGCATTATCTGGCCACAAGCCCGTCAGGCAGTACACAAGAAGCCCTCGAACGCATAGCGCGCGAGCAGGCTTTCACTGTGCTGAATCGCTTTGCCGCGCTTCGCATGGCCGAGGCTCGCGAGATTCTCATAGAGTCGCTTGCCGAAGGCTACAACTCCAAAGGCTTTCAACTCTACGCCCGTCTTGCCGGAACAGGTCTCGGAGAAAGGGGCGATGCTTACCGGTGTTATCTTTTCAGCATCTTTGACGAATTCGCGCTCGATCTCAAAGTCCTCTTCGACCGCTTCTCTCCTTACGGGCGATTGTTCCCTCGCGAAAATGCTCTGCTCGAACTTCTCGGTCTTATGAATGACCCGGAGATAGCGCCGCTCTGGACCGAAGACGAGACCATAGGATGGATTTACCAGTATTTCAATTCCAAAGACGAGCGCAAGAAGATGCGCGAAGCGTCGTCGGCTCCGCGCAACAGTCGGGAGCTTGCAGTCCGCAATCAATTCTTCACTCCGCGCTACGTCGTAGAGTTCCTCACAGACAACACGCTTGGCCGAATATGGTACGAGATGATTCGCGGGGAGACACGGTTGAAAGATCAGTGCCGCTACCTCGTTCGTCGCCCTAACGAGATATTCCTTGCGCCGGGCGAGTCGCCGCCCGATCAGGTAGAAGATTCGGACCAGAACCTCTCGCAGGAAGAACTCCTCAAACAGCCGGTCTCGATTCCGCATCGTCCGATGAAAGACCCGCGCGAGATCAGGGTGCTCGACCCGGCGTGCGGCTCTATGCACTTCGGCCTTTACGCTTTCGATTTGCTTGAAACGATCTACGAAGAGGCATGGGATTTGGAGTGCGGTGACTTGTCACCGCTTTCGGTTCGAGGGCGAGATGATGAAGTTGCGACAAGCCGCAGCACCTCGAATATGTTGGAGGGCGAAGAAATAAAGCTGCGACAAGTCGCAGCACTCCAAATGCTGCGCGAAGAGTACCCTGACAAAGATGCTTTCTTGCGAGACGTGCCGCGCCTCATAGTCGAGCACAACCTTCACGGCATAGACATAGACCCGCGAGCCGTACAGATAGCGGGCCTCAGCCTGTGGCTGCGGGCGCAGCGAGCCTGGAAAGAGCAGGATGTTAAGTCTGCCGACCGTCCGCAGATTCGCCGGTCGAATATAGTCTGCGCCGAGCCTATGCCGGGCGAGGAGGCTTTGCTTCAGGAGTTTATTGATAGACACTTTTCGGCGACGCCGGAGCTTCGATTGATCGGCCAGCTTGTTCGCCGAGTGTTCGAGGAGATGAAGCTTGCGGGCGAGGCAGGCTCTCTGCTGAAGATCGAAGAAGAGATAGCCGATGCTGTGGCCGAAGCGAAAGAGAAATGGCTCGAAACCCCTAAGTTTGAACAGTCCCGACTCTTTGCCGAAATGGCGAAGCCCGAACAACAGAGGCTGGGCTTCGACGTTTCCGAGATTACCGACGAGAGATTTTGGGAAAAGGCCGAAGAGCAGATATACGCTGCGCTCCGAGCTTATGCCGAACATGCCGAAAACGGCGGCGGCTATCAGCGGCGACTTTTTGCCGATGATGCTGCGCGCGGCTTTGCGTTTATTGATATTTGCCGCAAGCGATATGATGTGGTGCTGATGAATCCGCCGTTTGGAGACGCCACCCCCGCATCAGCCCCTGTGATCAAAAAAGAGTATCCTGATTACGCAGAGAATCTCTATGTAGCTTTTCATCAACGCGCATCACATTCTCTTACCAAAGGTGGATTGGTTGGCACTATTAGCTCAAGGACATTCGTATTCTACAGGGACTTTGAAGCTTTCAGAACGCATCTTTTGGACGTATCAAGAATTAAGGTTTTCGCTGATCTAGGGTGGGAGGTCTTGGATAGTGCACAAGTCGAAACGGCGGCTTTCGTTACTGGAATGAACGTCTCCCAGGATATCCCTATTGGGCCTTTCTTTCGATTGCTCACTACTCCAATCGATGAAAAAGATTGCATTCTACTTAGTGCAGTCCGATTTGAGATGGAAAAGCAGACGTTTTTCACCACTGCGAAGCTCGTGAAACGGCTTCCAGGGGCTCCCCTATGCTATTGGTCTAGTCGCCAATTTATAGACGTGGTTTCTAAATCTCCTCAACTGCAACCATCATGTGCATATGTTGGGCAAGGAGCGTCCCCACACGCTTTCTTTTTCCGAACTTGGTGGGAAGTTCCATCTAATGGTATTGGTGGACGGTGGAAAAGAATTTGTCGGGGCGGGGATTATTCCCCATTCTATAGATCAAATGCGTTAGTTATTGACTGGTTTCGGAATGGAAGCTGCGTAAAGGAATACATCAATAAGAAATATCCATATTTAAACGGGAACTACAGTTGGAAAATTCAAGATGAGGATAAATATGGTTTGCCCGGCCTTACTTGGGGAAAGCGAAATGAGCGTTTTAACGTTCAGGCAATGGCTGCCGAGCATATCTTTACAGACGAGGGCCAAGGAATTGTTCCTTTGACTGTTCTGGACGCCGATTTTTTGCTTGGGTATTTGAATTCTTCCTTAGTCGCTTATTTCTTGAGCCTAACCAGTGGCTTACAGAAACACTGGGTCTACATTCGCCCGATTCCGATTATCAACATAGCACTAGAATCAAGAGACATTGTTGCTAAGGCTGCCCGTGACATCCTGCAAATCAAACAACACTGGGATACAACATCTGAGATTTCAGCAATATATCTTCGTACACTTCCCGCACCGATCTCTAAAGATAAACCACTTCGTGACCTTACCCAAGAATATGAACAATTCCGTTTTGCTGATTCTGCAACTATTCTCAATCTTCGACAGCAGATCAACGATACGGTGTTCTCACACACCATCTTGAACCGTGATGATGTCGCCGAGATCCGGACTTTACTGGACACCTTTCCCAAGGATGTACCAAACATTGATGGTTTATTTGCGTCTAAAGAAGAAAGCTCGAATGATGTAGCATCAAGTATTCTCTCTTATGGTTTAGGTGCTAGTTTTGGCCGTTGGGACATTCGATTTGCGACAGGCGAAAAGCCTGAACCAGAATTGCCTGATCCGTTCGCACCGTTGCCCGTCTGTCCTCCCGGTATGTTGCAAAACGAGCAGGGCTTGCCTGCCGAGCCGAATGATGTGCCGGACACTTATGCGCTTCGCATATCGTGGGGCGGTATCCTTGTCGACGACCCCGGCCACGCGGAAGACATCGAAGGACGAATGCGCGAAGTCCTGCACGTTATATGGAGAAATCGGGCCGAAGCCATTGAACAGGAAGCATGCGAAATACTCGGCGTCCGCTCGTTGCGAGATTATCTCAGCAAACCTGCCGCTTTTTTCGCAGATCACCTCAAACGCTACTCCAAGAGCCGCCGCCAGGCTCCTATCTACTGGCCGCTTTCTACCGCGTCAGGCTCTTATACACTCTGGCTCTATTACCATCGCCTGACGGATCAAACTCTATACACCTGCGTCAACAATTTCATCGAGCCGAAACTGAGCGCGGTTCGTGATACGCTCAGTCAACTGCGCGCCAAAGCGGGCCGCTCGCGCGATGAAGAAAAGGAGTTTGAACGCCTTCAGGATTTCGAGCTTGAGCTTCAGCAGTTTCGAGACGAGTTGCTTCGCCTGGCCCGCTTGCCCTGGCATCCCAATCTCAACGACGGCGTACAGATCACGGCTGCGCCGCTCTGGAATCTATTCCGCCTTTCAAAATGGCAAAAGACTTTAAAGGATACATGGCAGAAGCTTGAAAAAGGCGAGTACGATTGGGCGCACCTGGCTTATACTCTCTGGCCTGAAAGGGTTCGAGAAAAGTGCAAGAAGGACAAATCGCTTGCGATTGCTCACGGGCTTGAAGAGTTGTACGAAGAGCCGCCTGCGCCTGCCAAGAAAAAGCGCGCTCGTAAGGGGTCGCGGAAGAGCTAGGCATTTGGAGTGCGGTGACGATTTCTTCTACGACTCGTCACCGCTTTCGGTTCTGAGGCGAGACAAAAAAGCTGCGACAGGTCGCAGCATTCCAAGTATGTCGTAAGGCGAAAGAATAAAGCTGCGACAAGTCATTT
>JAKEHD010000312.1 GCA_022615215.1 Blastocatellia bacterium | reverse complement strand
TTGCCCTTTTTCATTCACATAAACCCTGGGGCATGCTATTGCGTTGTCGGCAGGTTTTACTATCCTAAGAAGCGTAAGTCTCTAACACAGAAAAGAACTGGTAAAGGATGTGTCTTTGAGCTGCTTACTTGCCCGGCCCTTCAGTCAGGGTAAGAAGAATACTCGTTGTCTCGGTGAATAGACGTGTGTAGCCGCCTGCTGTGCCCGGCAGGGTGAAAGCCAAAAAAAGCTTTTCCAAACCGTCTGAGGGCGGGACTCTGAAATATCGCCCGGCAAATCCGTGCTTGTCGGGTTGGTCAACTCACGCGCAGTTAGAAAGTCGTATCCCCTCACCCCGTTCTTTGATGGAATATGAGCGCAGCAGGAACCGAAGGTCTCGGCATGGTTAGAGAGAGCGCGAAGCCTCAGGATCGAATCACGCATGGCTCGCAGATAGCGAGCACGTCGATCGGCGGCCTGGTGTTGATCGAGGCATTTCATGCGCCCAACCTGGTACTGCCCTGGCACATGCACGAACACCCCAGGATGACTTATCTGCTTCACGGTTCATACGTCGAGAGCTATAAGCGAATCTCTCACAAATGCAAGTCGGCCAGTGTGCTTATAAAGCCTGCCGGAGAGAAGCACTCGGATCATTACGGCGAAGCGGGCGCTCGCTCGATGATAGTCACCCTGCCAACGGAGATAGCGGAACCTGAGATGTTTGCATGTCCGCATCTCGAAAGGGCCTATCTTTTCCAGAGAGGAGAGACTCTGAGGATTGCCGCAAACCTTTACAAAGAGTTTCGCTCAATGGATTCGGCTTCGCCTCTGATAATAGAGGGGCTCGTGCGGGAGCTTATAGGCGTAGTCGCCCGCGAAACGTCGGACAAGCTCGACCGAGAGATTCCGCCCTGGCTCAAGATGGTAAGAGAGCGGCTGCACGACGAATTCCCCTTCGCGCCCTCCATAGCGGAACTGGCGTCTGCGGCAAAGGTCCATCCCGATTACCTGAGCCGTTGCTTCCGAAGTCACTACCGTATGTCGATCGGCGAGTACGCCCGCCATCTTCGTATGCAATGGGCGGCGCGCGAGTTGACCGATTCCGATAAACCACTCAGCGAGATCGCGCTAGGGGCGGGGTTCTCGGATCAGAGCCACTTCACTCGAATCTTCAAACAGTATTTTCAAACCACTCCGGCGCGCTTCCGCAAGGCGTTGTTTCGGAAGTAGCGAAAGCCGGTTCCTCGCGCTATTTCGAAATGTCGGATTCGTTCAAAAAGGCCGGGTTTCTTCAAGACTGATGAGGCCGCTCGGTCTTATCCTTTATCTTTCCCTGCATAGGTGACTCTCTATGGCGATAAGTTGAGGTGTATTTTAAATGCACGTGATCCTCCTAGCTCAATGGATGTCAGACATAGAGAGTCATCTGTGCAGGGCGGTGATGCGAATCGTAAGCCCCTGCGATTCGATGAGTATTTATCGATCCGTGCCTGATGCTTTAAACGCGCTCGTCGTAAAAAGCCGTGATTGTCGAGGTTTTGAGCGTGTAATGCACGGATCGATATTAAGGAGTAAGAGCGAGCATCACATCTTTTTACAAAAAGGTAGAGCCAGCAAGTCGGGCCATGTGCGTCAGCCGTAAGTATGGCTGAGGTATCCGTGCGATCTCCAAGGGAGTGAATCATCGCCATTTGATTATGGAATTATCTCTACATATAAAACCAGTCATCAATAATAACTCTATGACCGAATACCCGAATGAAGCCTGCTGGGAAATGGCGAGAAGAGTGATTCGAAGACGATCATAAAGGTTTTGGTACAGGCCGACGGAGGCGTATGCCGCCACCTAACAGAGGGTCGGCGGCCGGAGTTGCTGCTGAAGAGTTCGTTTTCGTTTCAGAAGAGCGATGCGCGGCAGATAAGCAGTATCGAGTGTCGGGTGTACGCACTCGAATCGTCTGCGCCTGCATATCGAATCATGGCAAATCGAAAAAGACAGGAGGCATTTTAATGTTAGGGAATCAAACTGCTCACAAATTCAGAATCACACGTCCGAGGCCGTTCGCTCGCAGTTGCCTCGTGATTTTGATGGCAATACTACTCGTATGGTCGAACCTGCCCGGCGTAGTCAACGCTGCCGACGGCGACCTCGATCTTACTTTCGACACAGACGGGCTTCAGACCACAGGGACCGGCGCTACTTCCGACTTCGGCAACGCGGTCGCCATTCAGCCGGACGGCAAGATAGTGGTCGCGGGTCGCGCTGGATTTCCCGCTTTTGAGTTGATGACGAACTCCGATTTCGCAGTGGTGCGGTACAATGCGGACGGGTCTCTCGATAACACGTTCGATGGCGACGGTATAGTCGTGACCAATATCAATGATGACGACGAAGCTTACGGGGTCGCCCTTCAGCCGGACGGCAAGATAGTGATCGCGGGGCGCACAGGGATACGTAGAGGTCTGATCGGCGTTCCCGGAGGGCCTGTCTCTTTCGCTGTCCTGAGATACAACTCGAACGGCTCTCTCGATACCTCGTTCGACGGCGACGGCATCGTGACGACCGATATAAACGGGAACACATTCTCCGAAGCTTATGCGCTGGCGATTCAATCCGACGGCAATATCGTAGTGGCCGGGTACACCACATCTATGGGAACGGGCCGCGATTTCGCGGTCGCGCGCTACAACACAGACGGCAGCCTCGATGCGACATTCGACACCGACGGCATGGTTGCGACCGACCTTCCACTGAGTAACGATATAGCGAGGGGAGTAGCCCTCCAGCAGGACGGAAGGATAGTAGTTGCCGGGACTAGCAGCGCGCTCAGTTCGGATTTCGGGGTAGTGCGGTACAATACGGACGGTTCGCTCGATACGACGTTCGACACGGACGGCATAATGACGACCGACTTCAATGGCGGTCCCGATACAGGAAGGGGCGTTGCGATTCAAGCGGACGGCAAAATAGTCGTGGCAGGCAGCGCCTCCATACCGCTTCCTCCTTCCCCTTTTAGCCCACCCTCGTTCACAAGGGATTTCGGGCTTGTGCGATACAACGACGACGGCAGCCTCGATATGAGCTTTGACTCCGATGGCCGTGTGACTACCAATTTCGCAAACAGGCCGGATGAGGGATACAGTGTCGCAATTCAGCAGGATGGAAAAATAGTTGCTGCCGGGTCTGCCCAGCTTTCGGTCTTTGAGACAGATTTCGGCCTCACACGCTACAACCCGGACGGCAGCCTCGATACCTCTTTCGGCGGCGACGGCATCGTGACGACCGATTTCAAGACCGGTTCGAACAATCTCGACGAAGCTCTGGCAATCGCCATTCAACCCGACAACAAGATCGTCGCGGCCGGATACGGAGTGCCTCAGTCAGAGTCCGTCTTTAGAATCGCAGTCGCGCGCTACGAAGCCTCGATATGCGAACTGACCTGCCCGGATAACATCATCGTATCCAACGACCCCGGACAGTGCGGAGCCATAGTCACATTTGCCACTACAGATAACGGCGCTTGCGGCGTTGTGACCTGTGTGCCTGCGTCAGGCAGTTTCTTCCCCGTAGGCACGACGACCGTCACTTGCACGCCAACGATCGGGGCGGGCTGTTCGTTCACCGTGACGGTCAACGACACGGAAGCTCCCACCATCGATTGCCCGGATGATGTCACAGTGACGACGGGAGGGGGTACGTCCGTCGTGGTCAACTATACCACTCCTACAGGGGACGACAATTGCGGGGTGGCGAGCGTCGTCTGCAACCCGCCATCGGGTTCGGTTTTCCCCTTGGGAACAGGCACAGTGACCTGTACCGTAACTGATACCTCCGGCAACACGGCCGCGTGCAGCTTCAACGTCTCGGTGTTCGACGTATGCATAGAGGATAATAACGATCCGTCCAGGGTCTTACTCTTTATCTCGACGGGTCCGCTTGCCGGGACTTATCAGATATGTTGTGGCGGAATAACCCTGGAAGGCGTGGGCACTATCAGTAACAAGAGAGGCGTGTTGAACCTGACGCACTTCACTCCGGATAGGAGAGTGCAGGGATACTTGTATCCGACCAATCAGGGGACGGCAGCCTTACAGTCGCCGCCGAGCGCGTTCCCGTGCATAATCAGCGACAGCAACGTGACCAACAACGGCAACTGCACCTGTCCGACTGTGGTTATGAAAACAGGAAAGTAGCACTCGTGCAAGGCCGCAGGGAATGACCCCTGCAAGCATTGAAAACAGGAGGCTGATTTCGGATGAGAATCGAAGATGCTCTCGATGCCGGTTTCAGCCTCCTTTGGAAATGTCCGAGCGTGTTGCCAGCTTGTCGAGGGCTGTCGGTCGCACGATTAGCGAAGCGGACGACAATCTAGCAGATTGTCGGACATGCGCCGCAGCCGTTTTCATGGTTTCAGGGCGTCGTCTTTGACGACATGTATGACTCCTTTGGAAATGGTTTATCGTGATGCCCGTATAAAGCCTGCGCGAGGCTCTTTATTTATTGAAAGTGTAACGCTGGAACAGAGGGTCTTGCGCGAGCTCTTGTTTGCTCAAAAACTCCCAGGCGCTTTTATTGATCTCCTTCGAGCGGTCGTAATAGTTGTGACCGTGATTGGAAATCTCCGTCAATTCGACTGAAAACTCCCGGCTGTTGAGCGCATCGCGAGTGGCCCGAACTACGGCCAGAGGAAAGAAGCGATCATTCGTGCCGACGAACATGACGATAGGGGTCTTTCGCTTTGCGTAAGCGATCAGCTCGTAATCTTCCGCCGCAAGCGACCCTGCGTGAACCGCTGCGGCGGCGAAATATTCGGATTCGAACAGAGACATATAGAGCGCAAACACCGCCCCTGCCGAATGGCCGAACATGTAGACCCTGCGCGGATTCACAGGATGTTTCGACTTGATGGCTTCGACCAGATCATATAGAAAATCCGGGCCGTCGGTCGCCGTGGACCATTGCGCCGAATTCGTCGAGTCAGGGCCGACCAAAATGATGCCTTTCTCTTTCGCAAGCTCCTTCCACTTTTCGACCAGGATAAGGCCGTTGCGGCCCGAACCGTGAAGCATAAGTATCATGGGGGCCGGAGCTTTGACTGTCTGAGGGACGAACAGATAATAAGTGCGCTTCTTGCCCTGAGATTCAAAAGTCTCTTTCACGATCTTGTCCGAGGAACCTTTGTCCGGGAAAGCGAAAGTTGACAATATGAAGAGGAGCAGAGTGCAGAGTTTCATCGCGATTCTCCCTGTCAGCAGTTGTACCCCGATCTGCAAGTGTCATGAAGATGTCAGAGGGTTTCAGGTTATACCTGCCAGGCAGTGACAGTCAAGCCCGTTACAATAGCAGAGGCTTTACCGTGTGTGCTTTGTAATGACGGCGAAAGACCCGTGAAGAAGGATGATCAAAATTTTTGGCCTTGAAACCCAGGCCGGTCTCAATCATCGCCCGGCAGTTGACTTATGCGCGCTCCTCTCATCCCGTTCCCCATAGCTTTTCCAACTCTTCCATCTCGCCGTTGAATTGATCTCTGTCGCAGTTTCCTATTCCCGGCACCGAATGCGGTTCGGGACCGTTCACGCCGTCCGTGTATTGCCACATGGTCCACGTAGGCCAGTTGGCCGGGACCACCGCATTCGACCCGTACTGGGCAAGCCAGAACCAGCAGTTCGCCAGGGTGGGATTTGTGCTGCTGCCCAACAACTCTTTGAGATATGAGCCTCCGTACATGCCGGGCCATCGCCCCGTCTTGTTGAAAATTTCGGTCACGAATTGCTCGGCCTCGGCTATGGTCATACTGCCGCCCTGCGGGTTTTGTTCGAAGTCGAGGACGAGCAAATCTTCCGGTTCGGGGCTTACGAACGAAAGAAAGAAATCGGCCTGAGCCGCGCCATCGCCGCCCTCTCCGAAATGATACGCCCCCCAGAGAAGCCCTGCGGCGAGGGCTTCGGGTTTGCGGCTCTGGTACGTGGAGTCCTTATAGCCTGTACCCTGCGTGGCCTTGTGTATCACTCCGACGATGCCGCTCTGCTTTACCGTGTCGAAGTCGGATACATTATTGAAGTGAGACAGGTCGACAACTACGTTTATCATGATCTTTCATAACCTCCTTCTGTGCAGAGGGATTCGGAAAGGATGAAGGCGGAAGGCGGAAGGATGAAGACTAGAGCGAAGTACAGGATTCATCCTTCATCCTTCATCCCTCATCCTTCAAAAGGCCTCTGCACCCCTGCATCTTTTCAGTTTTCGTGTAGTTTCTTCAGGCCCGCTATGCCGATTTCATAGAGGCCCGCCGGAAGCGCTTTCGCTTCTTCTTCGCTCGCGCCCCCTTGAGCTTCGAAGGCGCTCGACCACTCCAATTCACATTCATTATCGCCGAGCGCCGTGAGTTTCATCGTGGCGACATATCCCTTGAAGGGCCTGCCGGGATCATCGGCCAGCGAATAACGCAAAGTCATGTTCTCGTCGTCGAGGAACGAGAGCGTCTCTACGCCTTGCTGTCCGTCCTGAAGCGTGATGGTACGGACTGCGCCGACGCCTTCGCCCTCGACTTTGCTATCTACGATCAAGAGGACGAACCGGGGCAGCCCGTTGAAATCGCTTATGGTCTTCCACACGTCGGCTGCCGCAGCGTTTATGGTGGCTTTCTTTGAAACTGAAATCATGCCTTTTTATTTCCTCCATTCGATTTGAAATCAACATCCCAGGCGGGTTCAGAGTTGTGGAAGGCAGGGCCTTCTACAGCTTCAGCTTGCCTGACTGGCCAGAGCAACCTGAAGGTTGAACTCTGAACTTCAATAGTTTTTACTAATCATCGCCATCAGGTCCGGCGGCCATTATCTCTTCGAGCGCCGCTATGAGCCGGTCGTTCTCTTCAGGCGTTCCGACCGATATTCTCACATAACGGTCGAGCATCGGGTAACGGCTCACATCCCGGACGAGTATATCGCGTTCGAGCAGTTTTTTGAAAAGCGTCTGCGGATTGAGTGCGGCGCGCGCCAGAAGGAAATTTGCAGACGAGGGGACAGGCTCCAGGCCTCTAATCACAGTCAACGCCTGAAATATCCGCTCGCGCTCGCGGATGATCGTTTCTATTTGCGGACGCAGAAGCTCATATTTTTCGCACGCGACCTCGGCCGCCGTCGCAGAAAAGAAGTTGAGATTATAAGGCAGGGTCGCTTTGTGAATCTCCGCTGCGATCTCGGGTGACGCAAGCAAATATCCGACGCGCAGCCCGGCCATCGCCATCGCTTTTGAAAATGTCCTGAGCACGATCAGGTTGGGCATCTCTTCGAGCAGAGGAACTGTGCTGCGGCCGGAGAACTCGTGATAGGCTTCGTCGACGACCATCAGCCCGTCGAAATCCCGCGCGAGCCTCAGTATATCTTCTTCGCTTGCGCGGCATCCGGTAGGGTTATTGGGCGAGCAGAGTATTATCACATCTGCGCGCTCGCTTGCGGCCCGCTCTCTTATGGCATCGATATCGAATTGAAGTTCGCTAGTCAGCGGAACGCTTATCGCTTCACCGCCGAGCACTGTGACTATCTGGCGATAAAGCGTGAATGTAGGTTCGGCTATCAAGACGCGCCGCCCCGGTCCCACAGTGACCATCAAGGTCGCCTGAATCAGTTCGTTCGAGCCGTTGCCCGCGAGCGTGCCTTCCGGCTTCCACCCGGCGAATTCGGCCAGGCGCTCTAACAACCGAGAGGGAACGAAGTCCGGGTAGCGAGACCAGGCGCGAGACGCAAGCCTGCGCGCGACCTCTTCTTTTATCTCTTCGGGCATGTCGAACGGGCTTTCATTCTGATTGATCTTGATCGCGGCCCGATAAGGCGCGAGCGTGTAGGCGGTGATGGCGCGCACGGCGGGCTTGATCCTTTCCAAATATCTCTCGTGGGACCATGCAGGGGCGACTTCTGTGCAGGGGTGCAGGGGGGCAGGGGCGACTTCTGTGCAGGGGTGCAGGGGGGCAGGGGCGACTTCTGTGCAGGGGGGCAGGGGGGCAGGGGGGCAGGGGTGATTCTCCTCTGCCCTGCTCCTTTGTTCCTGTACTCTTCTAATATCTTTCTCCTCTGCTCCTCTGCTCCTCTGCTCCCCCGCTCCCCCGCTCCTCTGCTCCTCTGCTCCTCCGCTCCTCTGCGTTCTTAAAAGCACCGCCTGTTTGTGCGCGGTCAGCCCTTCGGCGTCGGCCATTCGAGCGATCCAAACGGCGCTCTCTCGAATGGCTTCGCGGGTGTAATGAATAACCGATTGGCGTTTTAAAAAGTCGTAGACGCCGAGCGGGGAAGAGAAGCGCGCCGTCCCCATCGTGGGCAGCACGTGATTTGGACCGGCGAAGTAATCGCCCACAGGTTCGGGCGACCACGCGCCGAAAAAGAGTGCGCCCGCGTTTGAAATCTGCCCCGCCGCACGCTCGTTGTCTGCGGTCATAAGTTCCAGGTGTTCGGGCGCTATCAGGTTCACAAGCTCGCATCCCGCCTCTACAGATTCGACCACGAATACGGCTCCGTAGCTTTCGATCGAGGCGCGGGCTATTTCGCTGCGCTCAAGCGCGGCAATCTGTTCGGTGATTTCGCGGGCCGTACTCTGAGCAATCTCCTGACTCGTTGTGATGAGGATGGCTGAAGCCTGGCGGTCGTGTTCGGCTTGAGCCAGCAGGTCGGCCGCTATAAATCGCGCATCGGCCGTATCATCGGCAAGCACGACTACTTCTGTAGGCCCTGCAATCGAATCTATTCCTGTGGAGCCGTAAACGATCTTCTTGGCAATCGCTACGTAGATGTTGCCGGGACCGGCGATCTTGTCTACGCGAGGGACGCTTTCGGTCCCGAACGCGAGAGCGGCTATGGCCTGCGCGCCGCCCATCTGATAAACCTCTTCTATACGGAGTTCGACGAGGACGGCGGCGATGGCGGGCGCGCGCTCAAGAGTGCCGGGGGGAGTTGTGATCGCGATTCTTGGGACGCCTGCTACGCGAGCGGGCACGGCGTTCATTATCAGCGAAGAAGGATAAGCCGCGCGCCCGCCTGGAACGTAGAGTCCCGCCGATGCAACGGGCAGTATGCGCTGCCCGACCTTAGCGCCGCCTTCGATTGACATGAACCAATCGGTTTCGCGTTGTCGTTCGTGAAAAGCGCGCACGTTGCTTACGGCGCGGCTGAAAGCTTCGACTGTCGAAGGCTCTGCGCGGGCGGCCGTCTCCCGAATGAAATCGGGAGGGATGCGAAGCTCAGAGGGTTTCAACTCCACATTGTCGAACAGTTTCGTGTAATGGATGACGGCTTCATCGCCTCCCGCGCGGACCCCTTCGACTATCTCTTCTACCTGCGCTATCAATTCAGGGTGTACCTGTAGCGACCGCGAGCGTATGCGGTCGAGAGCCTCGTTTTTTTCGCCGGGTTTATAAGTGGTTATGCTTATCATTAGTGAAACCCGAAAGCCGACCGCGATAAACACTGATGTTACGCAGTGAAGTTGAAAGCAAATGGCTTGACTCACAGTTCGTCCCGTAGGGACGCTTGACATTAGCCCAGCGATTCATCGCTGGGACCGACGACGACCAACCTCCTGAGTCCCGTAGGGACGACTGAATCTGGAGGCTAGGCTGGATTTCAGCCGTCCCTACGGGACTTGGCGGGTCGTGGCTCGCTACCCCAGCGATGAATCGCCGGGCTAGTATCAGATGCCCCTGACGGGGCAAAGCAAGTGTCAAGCTCATTTCTTTCTTGGCGATTGCGTAACATCAGATAAATATTCAATCGGCATTGATCTGCCTTTAACTTACTGGCCCGGCTTTTCGCTTATGCAGGTTCTCAGATTGGCGATCAATCGGGCCATCGCGTCGCGCTTGAGGTGATAGCTTGCGCGATTGACGATCAAGCGCGCGGTCGATTCTGTTATCTCATCGATCACCACGAGGCCGTTTTCGCGTAGCGTGCGCCCCGTCTCGACGAGGTCGACTATGTGCTCGGAAAGGCCGAGCGCGGGCGCGAGTTCTACGGATCCCGAAAGCACTATGACCTCTACGGGGACGCCGCGCTGCTGAAAGTAGTCGGCCGTTATGCGAGGAAACTTCGTCGCCACTCGCGCAGTGGCGAGCGGGTTGTAGCCCCGCTCCTCAGATTCGGGTTTGCCCGCGACCACAAGGCGGCAGCGACCGAATCCGAGGTCTAGCGGTTCGTGAACGTCGGCATCCGATTCCATCAAAACGTCTCGCCCGCACACTCCCGCGTCGGCCACTCCGTATTCGACGTAGACCGGCACATCCGCGGGCTTGACGAAGATGAAGCTGTAGCGGCCGCTCTCGTCATCGAGGAGCAGGCGGCGCGATCTCCTGGCTTCATCAGGCACGACTATGCCCGCTCGCCGAAAGAATTCTATCGCTTCATCTTGCAGCCGCCCTTTCGCAAGGGCTATCGTGAGGTCAGCCATAAATATCAGCTATCAGCTATCAGCTATCAGCTATCAGCTTTCAGACTGACGGCTGATTAAACGATCTCGACTTTGCGGCCGTCGGCGCGCAGGCGATTGGCTTCTTTGAAGACCGAAACTATGTCGCCTGCCCCGCTCAGTCGCGTAACTTCATTTTTATATTCTGCCGCCGTCCGAATAATTTCGGGCGCGAGCAACTGCGCGAGCCAGTCGAGGCAGAGCGAAAACCCTACGGCCGGTTCCGGCCGTCCGAAGTTCGCGAGCAACTGGTCATAGCGACCGCCTCGTCCGAGCGCCGTGCCAAGCCCTTGCGCGTATATATTGAACGTAAGCCCCGTGTAATAATCAAGCCCGCCCACATCGCCGAGGTCTATATCTATGTGCGAAGCGATGCCCAACTCTTCGGCGATCAGACAGACCCGTTCGAGGTCGTCGAGAGCCGCTACTGATCTTTCGTTCGAGACCAGCGCGCGCGCCTCTTCTATGATCTCGCGTTTGCCCGTAAGAGTGGTCAGGCGGCAGAGGGCAGCCCGGTTTTCAGGGTCCGTGTAATCTTCGAGAAACCGGTCGAGTTGCTCGGTCTGTTTGCGGTCGATAAAGGTGCGCATCTCGCGTCGGCGATCTTCGGAAAGCTCTAGCCGCTCGGCCAGCCCGTTGAAGAAATCGACGTGGCCGAGCGCGATGGTGAAGTTCTCAAGCCCGAGCCGTCGCAGAGCCTCGATGGCGATGACGAGGGCTTCGGTGTCGGCTTCGAGCTGGTCCGAGCCTATATGTTCGAGACCTATCTGATGAAACTCGTACTGGCGGCCGCCTCGCGGTTCGTCCCATCGAAAGACTTCGCCCGAATAGGAAAGCCTTATTGGGCGCGCTCTTTTGATGAAGCGAGTGGCTACGGTTCGCGCGACGAGCGAAGTCATTTCGGGCCTGAGCGCAAGCAGTTTCCCGTCGCGTCCCGTGAAGCGATAGGTCATCTCGGCCTGCTCTTTGCCCATTCCGAGCGCGAAGAGGTCCGCGTAATCGAATATAGGCAGGATGATTTCGCGGTAGGACCAGCCCTCGAACGTCTCCATGACCTGGCGTTCCACGAAGCGGCGCACCCTCACTTCATCATCGAAGATGTACTGAACGCCCGGCGGAATTTTCGACAACGTGATCGACATGGTATTACTCGAAGCAACGAGCCAACCAAGCTAACATACAGGCGCTGTGGCTGCAACCACCAGCAGCCCTCAGCTATCAGCCGTCAGTCTTCAGCCGTCAGCCGTCAGTCTTTGGTCTGAAAGCTGATGTTAAGAATTATATTTATCGAAGACATCGGGCGGGGCGAGAGAAGTGCCATGCTCCAATCTGTACACGTGGGGTTCGCCGCCGGGTTTATAGTCGCGGCTGTATACGAAGACGAGGATTTCGCTTTCCGGATCATACACCTGGACCTGCTCGGATGCCTCATCGGAAGGCCAGTTCTTGAATGTATCGCTCCTCTCTCCAAGATAAGCCATCTGGTGCTGCACGTCCGATCCCATCAATTGCTCGCCCGTGACATCGTTGAGGTTTAGCATAACTGCTCCGCGACCCACTCGCCTGTACCCGTCCCAGGCCCTGAAAGCGAACAGGTTCCAATGTATGAAGATCAGTTTGAGGTGACCTTCTCTCGTATCGATCTCCTCTATGGGAATGTCTGTGTCCATTTACAGTCCTTTCGCTGCCGGTCGTGATGTAGTATATCAAAACCGCGCCCGATGCCTACAGAGATTTTGCGGGATCAGCTTATCAGCTATCAGCTATCAGCTTTCAGACCAAAGACTGATGGCTGAAGACTGATGACCGACGGCTGAATATTGACAGGGCCGGGTTGTTTGAAATACTCTTGCCTGAGTCTGAAATCGTAAGACGGATTGCCGGTCGCGTTCTTCTCCCCATTGCGGCGATCTGATTAGAGTCCGATCCGGGTTCGAGATAGTTCTAAAGGGATTGGTTCTGCCCCGTAAATTGAGGAGCTCGATTGAAACTGATAAAGCGATCACGATTATCATCGCGTCCGCGCGCCTCCGCCAGGTTCCTGTGCGTTTTGTGTGCGCTGCTGTTTATGGGCCTCAATTCGTGGCTTGCACAAGCGCCGCGTTCGCCCTTCGAAGACGCCCCCGCTTTGCCGGGAACGATCGATGAAGGAATCGAAGATGTGGAGGGGCGCGACGAGTGGTTCCGCTTTCAGCGTGCTTATCCTTCAGATTCGATTCCTCCCGACGCCCGCCGAAGAGCCTGGGAGAGCAGCGAAAAGGGCGGAAGGGCGAGACTCTCTGCCGCCACCGTTGCGCCGAGATGGCACTCCATCGGTCCCTCGCCCACGAGCGCCTTCTTTGGAAACTGGGGACCGACCAGCGGGCGCATAAACGCGGTGGCGCTCTCGCAGGCAAACTCCAACCTCGTCCTCGTAGGAAGCTCTACAGGCGGGATATGGCGCTCGACCAATGGCGGCGGGAGCTTCAACCCCGTGAGCGACGATCACGTAGACCTCGCGGTAGGCTCGATAGCCTTCTCTAAAAGCGACCCTTCCATCGTCTACGCGGGCATGGGTGACAAGGCGCTCGGCTATCTCGGAAGCGGAGTCTTGAAATCCACAGATAGCGGAGCCACCTGGCGGCGCGTGAGCGATAACAGCTTGCCCGCTCCGGGCACTATATCGAAGATAGAGGTCGACCCCACGAACCCGAATCAGGTCTACGTCGCTCAAAACGCACAACTCTCAGGCGAGCGTGTGATATCGGGCGGCTTTTATCGCTCGACCAACGGCGGCATAAGCTGGAAGATGACTCTCGCAGGCCACATGCGCGATATGGCCGTCTCTCCGTCCGACAGCCGGACGCTCTATCTTGGGGCTATACGGGGGACTGGAGAAAACGACTCGTCGTCAGGGGTTTACCGGTCGTCGAACAGAGGCAATAGCTGGGAGTTCATACTCGCATCGCCTTACGGCGATAGCCAAACGCGCGATATGAAAGTGGCGGTCACTCCCGCGAGGCCGCAGACCGTTTACGCCTATACGGGAGGATTCGATCTGAACGGGTTCAGCGTCAAGGTGCTCGTGAGCGAAGACGGCGGCGCGACCTGGACAGACAGAGGCGGGGGCGGAGTCGATACGGGGCAGTTCGGCTACAATACATACATAGCCGCAGACCCGGCGGATGCCGATAAGGTATATCTCGGCTCGCGCGACCTTTACCGCTCGACCGACGGCGGACTGAACTGGCGGAACCTCACTCGCAACTTCACCAGGTTCTCAAGCTTTTATGAATACACGCCGACGTTTTCCAGCACGCATCCCGATCAACACGGCCTGGCCTTTGCCCCGGCGAATTCGAATGAGATGTACATAAGCAATGACGGCGGCATATCGAAGACCTTCGATGGCGGCGGCTCTTTTCAATCGCTCAATGCGACGCTCTCGCTCACTCAATTCACGAGCCTCGCGCTGCATCCGACCGACCCGCAGATCAGCTATGGAGGGACTCAGGACAATGGCACGCAGCGGCGTCTCACGGGACAGGATGTATGGAGAGAGTTCGCGGGCGGAGACGGCGGCGAGTGTGTGATAAACCCGCTCGACCCAGGCAATGTGTTCGTCACTTACGTTCGCGGCAACGTATTTCGTTTCTCCAATGACGGGAAAAACTTCGAAAGACAGATAGCCTGGGACAGCACATTCGGCGAGCCTTCTCCCGGAGCGCGCATAGCCTTTTACCCTCCATTTACGGGCAACGGCGTGGACGCGACTCTCTATTTCGGCACGTGGCGTTTATTTAAGAGCGAAGATCGAGGCGATAGATGGTTTGCGCCCGCAGGAGACACGGACCTGACCAAAGGCATAAATGCGAAGGGCCGGGATGTGCTTTCGGCAATCGGCGTCGCGCGTTCGGACACGAGCGTTATCTATACAGGTTCGGCGCACGGGCGGGCCATGGCGAGCGCCGATGGCGGAGCGAGTTGGGCCGATATCACCGCCGGGTTGCCCGACCGCTTCATCACGAGCGTCACTGCGGACCCGCAAAATTCGGATGTGGCTTATCTGACAGTCTCCGGGTTCGAAACGGGGCACGTCTTCAAGACGACCGACAGGGGCGCGACCTGGGCCGACATAAGCGGCAACCTGCCCGACGTTCCCGCAAACGCGCTCTTGATAGACCCTATCGCCCCCGCGACCATTTATGTAGGCACGGACATAGGAGTGTTTCGCACCTCGACGGGCGGCGCTGAATGGTTTGAGTTCAACAGAGGGTTGCCGCCCGTGATCGTGCAGGCTTTCGCCGCTCAGGAGAGCGGATTGATCCAGATAGCGACCTACGGCCGCGGCGTTTACGAGTTGACCGGAGACGTGAGACTTGCGATCAGTTCTGTAGTCTTCGACGGCAGGAAGAAGCTGACCATACGGGGCAGCGGATTCGGCGATAACGTGCGAGTAATAATCAATGGCGCGGATCGTTCTTCGCGCGTAAAGAACTCTTCGGAGACGGAGATAAAACTCAAGGGCAAACTGAGCAAACTCGGCCTCACTCCGGGTGAGAACACCCTACAGCTAATCGATTCCGAAGGAGGGGCGTCGAATATAGCTACATTCGTTCTCTGATGGAGCGAGCGACAAGGCGCTTTGCCGGAGAGTGTTTCGGAATCATAGATGTATACTGCGCGCGGGGAGGAATGAAAGTTTTCAGTAGAGATATACTCTGCGCGGCATGGATTGAAACTTTTCATCAAGCTCACCGCCAGGCGATTTTATTTGGAGTGCGGCGGCCCGGACGCCGCTTTTCATTCGT
>JAKEHD010000311.1 GCA_022615215.1 Blastocatellia bacterium | reverse complement strand
CGGAGTGTAATCCACCGGCAGGAGGGACCCGTGGGGATACGGCGAGCACGGCGATATCGGCAGCACAGCGCGGCGGACAAGGTGGCGATCGCTAATGACGGCGCGCCGGATTCGACTTCACCTAAAACGGGCTTTGAAAGTGTATTAGATGGTGTTGTTACCGTTGAGACGGACACAGCAAAAGGCAGTGGTTTCTTTTTGACCTCGGGCTGTCTGGTTATCACGAATGAGCATGTCATTAACGGGGCGGAGACAATCATATTTAGAACCTCGACGCGAAAATTATTTGTGGCGCAGGTGCTTGCCGTGGATACCGACCGGGACTTGGCCTTGTTGACCAGTAACGCGCGGTCTTGCGCCCCTCTCTCCCTCGAAGACACAGCCAAGATA
Organism: Blastocatellia bacterium; assembly: GCA_022615215.1. GTDB lineage: Bacteria > Acidobacteriota > Blastocatellia > UBA7656 > UBA7656 > JAKEHD01. The sequence goes on along the minus strand of JAKEHD010000311.1, from coordinate 2,665 downwards.
TCAGTAGGTCAAGATGTTTTCGCCGTCGGAAACCCTCTCGAATTGTCGGGGACTGTCACAAAAGGGATTATCAGCGCAATAAGAACGACTGGCGGCGGGATTCGCCTGATACAAGTCGATGCGGCCGTCAACCCAGGTAATAGCGGCGGACCACTGGTTAGCTCCAGTGGAAAGGTCCTCGGAGTGAACACGTTTAAGAGGAAAGGCTCCGAAGGGCTTAATTTCGCAGTCGCCTCGGATGAGATAAAAAACGCTTTCGGCAGATTTCTGCGCTGACAATCCTATGGAGGCCTGACCATCATGAATGGTTTGAATAGGAATCTCCCGTCTCTTGAGTACTGGCGTGAACCACCTGAGCGAATACCACAGCGATTTTATGTGGCATTCTGCCTATTAATGTCGAGCGTCCAGGACGCGTTCCTTGGGCTGAAGGAGAAAGAGTCGGATAACCTGAACTGGTCGGCGACATGCTCATACTATTCACTCATGCATGGCGGGCGCCTTCTTTGTTTCCTGGCGCTCGGCGACTATCCGACCCGACACCAGAGGCTTCAAGATATCTTCTCGACCAGCCAACAACAGCGCAGGAACGCTTCTCCCCATCAAGGAAGGAACACTTCTTCTCATCATGATGGATATCCTTTTGATTGGTTGCGAAAATTTGCGTCTCAAACTGGCGGCCGGCAGCCACGGGCCACTTCCTCCCAGGGCGGAGGCGGGCCGATAATAGATTTTCGACAGATGATCGCCGACTACCTCAACCATGTTCAGGTGGCGGACTACAAGGAACGTCTCACTAAATACGGCAACGTGCTTGCGGCAGCGGCCCCTCTCAGAAATGACAGCAACTACGAAACGCTTCTCATCGCGCACGAGTACCGGCACGTCGCTATGAGTGACGCCTTCAGCGACCTCTCACTGCATATGGGTGCGGCGGCGGAGTCCACTCTCCCCCTTCTCATTGATGCCTTCAACGGGTTCCGATTTCATGATCCCGACCTGCCAGAGAGCCGGGATCAGTACGAGGCGTTCCTGCACGTGTATGTGCATGACCGGATCGGTGCCGCCATTCGCCGGAAACTCGGCGGTTCGAGCGCTTTGGAAAGGAAGCTTCTTGAGGTCCTCACGCGCATCGGCACACGCGACATAGACGCCCAATACCATGACTTAGATTATTCGGTCTCGATGACGATCTTCGGCGGCAAGGTTCAGCTCATGCGCGGCTTCGATGAAAAAATTAAGGCTCTCGCAAGAGTCACAACCTCATGAATTGGGCATGTCACCAAACTGTGATGAAGTTTTGACCTTCCACCTGAGATTTGGAGCGGTGGCCAGCGCCGCAACCTGAGGCTATCGATCCCGGCAATCGAGAACGACAAATACGCCCCTTTCAGCAACTCGCTCGGCGAAGCCTTCCAAGAATCTTTCATACTTGTCCCAATCGCTTCCGGCTAGGCCGCAGTCTGTCCCGCAAGATGCGAAGCAGCAGATTGTAGTCATAGTTTGAAAGTTCATTGTCAAATTTTCGGCCCTATGGATTTCTCTTCACCGGCGCTCGCTCGTCGAATGCCCATCCCCATCATACTCTCCAGCGGCGAGCACGGCCCGCATCCTCGCGCGGGCTTCAACCGGCGAAGGCGCGATGCGGCCGGCATGATAGAGCATCAGCCAAAGCCGCGCATACAGTTCGCCCTGCTGCCAGGCCTTTGCAACTTCCATCAACCCGCGTAGGCTGAGAGCATCGGCCTCTTCTCTGCTTTGCGAGCAACCAAAATGGGAGCACGAAAATGGCGATACGGCATGTATCGAGCATCGATCTCCGGCCGTCAGGAAACGGCAAGCGCCATCCACTCTTCGAGCCGGGACAAGCGTACGAATGCGGATCAGCCTGCCTCTGGTAAAAATAATCGCGCCTGGACTCGCGAGGAGATTGTCGAACGCGAACCGCGTCAGCTCGGGTTCATTCAAGTACTCAGAAATTCGATGGAGGTCTGCCGGAATCAGGCTTCCCGCCATGAACCTGCAGTTCGCAATACAGGCTCTGCAATCGCACACAGTTCGAGCAACACCGAATTCGGTTCTGTCGGCCATCATTGCTTATTCTTTCTCCGATGGAAGAATGAAAGGAAAAATCGCCGCATAGGCGAACTGCTGCTGCCCGCCTTATTTTCAAACTGACGCGGCGTGGCATGGACTGTGAGGTATTCGGGATGGCCCCGGCGAATTACGGATAATTACCGAATTCTTCCTTCAGCCAGCCTCGCATCGAACTTCCGTCATCATCGAGCAAAACCAAAATGCATTGGCTCACGATCCACTCATTGATCTCTTTACTGATCGCTTGGATCTTCATCACGGAGTTTCTCCTCGCTCTCTTCGGCGTTTTCCGGCGCCGGGTCCACTTCATTCGGTTCGCCCAGCGCCGGCGCAGCTCCGGATTGCCTCGGTTCTTTCCCATTAAAGTAGTACCCGCAGATCTCGATACGTTCCGGGCTTTCCTGGCTCCAATCGCGATAAAGATCGACGTAGACATGACCTGTTTCGGCGACAATATCGAGGAGCGACTTACACATTCCCTCAAGCTCGATCATCAGCGATAGCGAGTTCTCGCCGGAGCGGTACAGGACATCAACAGCGACCTCCGTAGCGCCGCCAATCTCGCCCT
>JAKEHD010000310.1 GCA_022615215.1 Blastocatellia bacterium | reverse complement strand
ATTTAGTGGTCGGGGCGATTGGTTTTGAACCAACGACCCCCTGGTCCCGTACGAGGTGCGCTACCAGGCTGCGCTACGCCCCGTTTATAACGAAGGGGCATGATAACCGCGTGCCTCTCGGCTTGTCAAAGCAATTGAACATCAGTCAGCTATCAGCTATCAGAATATAGGCTGAAGACGGACGGCTGAAAACCATGTTTCTCCTTTTTCATTACTGTGATAGACTCTAGCTTCAACCGAGAGCGAGCCAGGAAATGAACTGACGGGAGCGTGCCTTAGAATGGCTGATAAGGAGAAAAAACATTTTATAGATGCTGGCAGGGCCGAGAGCGAACCCTACGAACCTGATGAAGAGGTGCAGCAGGAATTCGCCGATGCCCAACGCTATGAATCTGGCGGCGAGCGATTGATGAAGGGGCTGCGCGAACATCATTCGCGAACGCCCGATCTTTCCGGAGGCGACCTGGATGCCGACTGGGGACGAGCAGATATAGGCGACGAGACTGTGGGAGGGTCTTGCCCTACGCCTGACCAGGCCATCGTCGAAGAGATCGGCGAGGCGATGGGTCTCACATATCAAGACAACGAACCGCTTCAACCTAAAGAAAAAGTGAGCAACCGCGACCGCAAGCGATGGGAACTCGACCCGGCTTCGTCTGAAGACTACAATCAAAGGGTCAATCGGGAAGGCGAGTGATGTCAGGTTTCTTAGCGGCTGACGATCTGATATAATGCGCGCCGATCAGAAATCAGTGGAGGTTCAAGGATAATCATGCGCAAATTATTTTCAGTTCTTTTGTTGATCTCTATAGGGCTTATCGCAACGACTGCGCGAGCCGATACCATACATTTCAAGAACGGCAGCGTGCTCAAAGGCAAGGTCATAAGCTTTGCCGACGATCAATTCGTCGTGCTGCTCGACACAGGCTCAGGCCGCTATTTGAGCCGCGCCATGATATACATGGGCGATGTCGCTCGTATAGAATTCGACTCGGCTCAAGGCGTAACGAGCGGCGCTGATAATGATTCTGCGAATGCGAACAGCAATGATAAACCGGTCCGCGATAACGACCCTGCTATTCTTCCGAGCGTTACTCAGCCGCGCGTAGAGATTGCGCGAAACGCGCCGCCGCCGGGCGATCAGCCTCGCGCCAGTGAGTCTCAGCCGCCTGCGCGAGAGCCTGAACCGTCTCAACCTGACAACACCTCGACTCCTCCTACCCCCACTCCTGAGAAGACTGAAACCGAACCGTCCCCGCGCAAATTGACCGGACTGGTCAGGACTGCAAACATCGACGTCATAGCGACGCGCGACTGGACGAGCACCGGGTTGATAGTCAAGCGAGGCGACCTTATACGTATCAACGCGAACGGGTCTGTCACTCTGAACCCGGACACGGAGCAGGCGAGCGGCCCCGAGGGGATCGATGCGCCCGATCCGAGAAAGCTTATGCCCGATCGCCCTACGGGCGCGTTGATAGGAGTCATAGGGGCCGACAACGATGATTTCATATTCATAGGGCGCACGTCCGAATTCACAGCCGTGCGCGACGGGCTGCTGTTTTTGTCCATAAACGAAGGTACGCTCTCCGATAATCAGGGATCCTACAAAGCCCTTATAGAATTACAGGTACAGGGCACCTCTAACCAGTGAGCCGAGGGCTTGAAATCAAAGATAGAATCGATAATCGATTCTATCTGGTATCTGCGATGGACCGCCCGTGTCGAGGGCTTGATCTGTTATAAACAGGTTTGCATGAAAAACGTGCCTCTGCGGGGGTTGGAGGCCCGAATCGTCGAATCGCTGACAGGCGGCAGGGGGAAGATCGCGTCCTCCGATACTTTCCTGAAAAAGGACAACATGTAGACGGCGAAAGCGGATTGCATACAATATGTAGTGCCGCAAGAGGTCGGTTCTGGAATTCATCGGAGGGCGGAAGTTTAACATCTATTTTCCTTGACTTGCTTAACACCTTGAAGTAGCCTTTCCTTTACAACTACCGAATTTGCGTTTGATTCTTTGTGGTGAAGGATGAATTGACCGGAAGCATAAAACTTATCGCAATTGAAAATCCTGGTTTGGCGGGCGGGCGAGAGGGACTCCTGATGATGAATCATAAGGACCGCCAGCGCCGCACATCGCCACTCTTCATGGACTATCAATTCACATAACCGGCTGCAATTACTCGCGCATGATTCCCTTGCATCAAGCGTGAAGGAAGAGCGGCCACACCTTAAAATGAGGGGGCAGGAAAATGTCAAAATCAACTCCATTTCGATCACTTTGCGCACTGGTGCTGGCGCTTACGATGGCCTTCGGCACCGCCCCGGCGCTGGCGCAATCGCAGGCCAGCGACGGTCGGATTTCCGGCGTCGTGCTTGACAGCCAGGGGGCTGCCATCTCCGGCGCAATGGTGAAAGCTACTAACACACAGACCGGACTTGAGCGGACGGTGAAAACGAGCGGCGACGGCTTGTACACCATCCTGCTTCTGCCGCCGGGAATTTACACTGTCGTGGCCGAAGCCGACGGCTTCAATGCCACCACTGTGAACAAGGTAGAAGTCATAGTCGGCCGCACTGCCGAAATAAATGTCACCCTGAGCGCAGGCGGCGTCACCGAAGTCGTAGAGGTTTCGGCCGGAGCCATACAGGTTCAGACTACTCGCTCTGAGGCTGATGCGGTCCTCAATCAGCAGGCTATCGAAAACCTGCCGATCAATGGTCGCCGCTTCCAGGACTTCGTCACGCTCACGCCGGGCGCTCAGGTCGATCCTCAGCGAAATCAAATCTCGCTCGTGGGGCAGCGCGGCATCTACGGCGCTAACGTCAACGTCGACGGCGTGGATTACAACCAGCCGTTTTTCGGCGGCATTCGCGGCGGCGAGCGCTCGAACAACGCTTATACGATTCCGCAGGAAGCGATAAAGGAATTTCAGGTGGTGGCCGCGGGATATTCGGCTGAGTTCGGTCGTTCGACCGGCGGCATCGTCAATGCCGTTACGAAGTCAGGCACGAACGACTTTCACGGCTCCGCGTTCTTTCTGAACCGGCCCGAATCGCTCGTCAGGGGCAATCGTTTCTTCGACGCGCTCGAAGAAGACATCGAGCGGGAAGTTTTCCCCGCGCCTTCGCAGCAGCAATGGGGCGGCTCGATAGGCGGGCCTATCAGGACGGACAAGATATTCTTCTTTGGAGCTTATGAGCAGCAACGCCTCCGCCAAAATCGTGAGGTGCTCTTCAGCCGGCTCACCGAATTCACACCGAACGCCGCCCAGCAGGAGGCTTTCGACTTTCTCAAGTCTCTCGAAGCGCCGTTCGATCAGACCAACGACGCAATAGCATTGCTGGGGCGAGTGGATTACGAGATCAACAGCAATCACCGCTTCAACGTGCGTTACAACTACAGCAGGAACAACGGAGAGAATGCCGTCGCAACCGGCGACTCAATCAACCCGACCACGAACCGCGCCCTTTCGAACAACGGCGTTGAGAAAGACAGGACCAATGGAGTCGTGGGCCAGATGACCAGTTTCTTCTCTTCGAATATGGTCAACGAATTGCGCGTGCAGTTTGCTCGCGAAACTCGTCCTCGTCTTTCCAATGTCGAGACGACGACCGTGGAGACGGCGCTTGCAAACTTCGGCACGCGCTCCTTCCTTCCGACCACTCAACGCGACACCCGTTTCCAGATAGCAGACAATGTGACCTGGACCAGGGGCGGTCACACGATCAAGTTCGGCGGGGAGCTCAATTACATCGACACATTCCAGTCATTCGGGTTCAACCAGTTCGGCTCGTTCGGTGCGTTCACATCCTCGACGGAAACGATTCTCGACGGGCTATCGATGGCAGGCTGCCCCGGCGTCCCGAGCTGCATCGTCAACCGCTTCGACAGCACCAGCTTTTTCTATCGGCGGCAGCTTGGGAACACCCTGCTCGATTTCTCAACCAAAGAGCTTGCTTTCTTCGCGCAGGATTCCTGGCGCGTTCGCCCGAACTTCACGCTCAACTTCGGCCTGCGCTGGGAGGGACAATTCAATCCTTCGCCGGAGCTTGGCAACGATTTCCTGATAAACACTATCAAAGGCTTCCAGTTCCCGTCCGGCCATGTGCTCGACCCGACGGAAATCTCTGACGACACGAAGCAGTTCGGGCCGCGACTCGGCTTCGCATGGGATCCGAGCAGTAGCGGGAAGACGGTCATTCGAGGCTACGGCGGAATCTACTACGCGCGAACCCCCGGCCTTCTGCTGGCCGGGCCGCTGAATAACTTCCGCATCCCGCCCGGCGATCTTACGCTCCAGCTTCCGCTCGGGGGCGCCGGGGCTAACAACACAGTCTACAAGCAATTGCTGACCATAGGTATAAACCTCAATGACTTCTCGCTCGATAACCTGCCAGTCATCAGTATAGAGCAGGTGCAGCAGATAGCGGCGGCGCTTGGACTGCCGGCCCCGAATCCCTTTACCGGCTCGCGTCCGATACTCATGGGACCGGACTATCACAATCCGCTCTCTTATCAGATGGGCATTGGCGGCGAGCACGAGCTTGCGAGAGGATTCACCCTTGGGGCTGACTTCACTTATGTTCACACGCTCCGCCTTGAGCGCAACCGCAATGTGAATCTCCCCGCGCCTGTTATCCGCGCGACTGATCCGGCGCAGAGACCTTTCTACGGCTCGGCGGTTGCGGGTCCACGCCCGATACCATCGCTGGGCGACATCACCATACGCGAATCGAGCGCGAAATCTTTGTATCGCGCTCTCACCATTCGCAGCAAGTTTCAGCGCAGTTGGGGACAACTCAACGCGTTTTACACGCTGTCGAAGAACCTTTCGGATGATGACAGCGAGCGCAACGCGACCGGCTTCGACTATCAGGACGCTTTCAATTTCGGCCCTGACTACAACTTCTCGCGCTTCGACCGCAGGCATCAGTTCGTAGTCAACCCGGTCTTCTTCCTGCCGTATGGCATAAACCTGTCGGCCGCGGTTCGCCTGCTGTCAGGCCGCCCGATTGACGCGGCCTTTGGCTCTGACGCGAATGGGGACGGCAACAGCTTCAGCGGCAATCTCATCTCGGCTGACAGGCCCTATAGCGCCCCCGGCGTTTCCTTCCTGCGCGGCGCTTTCCGCAACCGCGCTTACAGGAACGTCGACGTCCGGGTGCAGAAGCAATTCACTTTCGCCGAGCGCCATCGCATAACGTTTTCGGCCGAAGTATTCAATGTCTTCAACCTCGAAAACATCGAGCTTGGCGGCTCGACGGTGCAGAACTTCTGCTCCGCGCCTGTTCCGCTCGATTGCGGGTTCTCTGCACCGACAAACCCGAACTTCCTGCAACTCTTCGATCAAAGCCCAACCTCCCCGCGCTTTGGCAAAATGTTGCTCAACAACACTCCTCAGACGCCCGCGTTCCAGGTGCAGATGGGGTTCAAGTATCAGTTCTAAAGATACCATCCGACACGAATCTTCAGCGGTAGCGAGTCACTGGCTCGCTACCGCTTTTTCATGTATGCAATCTCATAGCTGTACCCTTGCCCTCCGTCTTTACTGCAAGCTCTGTTTCTTGTTTCGTTCTGTCACCGTAGAGAAATTTTGGAACTTGAGGCCGTGCGGGGTGTCTAAATAACCAGCGCCGGCCGAGTAGAGTATGATCTGAACGCGCAAAGATTTCTTTCTCAAAGATTTCTTTCTTACGCCGTGCTGCGCGTAATCTGAGGATATGCACTGACGCAGCCCTCCCGCCCCCAGGTCGCGGTTTGCTTGGCGAGTTTTTAGCATAAGATCCGCCCGGCGAAACGGAGACCGGAAACTGCGTCAGACCTGGAGGAGTTGAATGAAACGAAGGACGATTCTATTTTATGTGATCCTGTCAATCGCACTGATAGTCGGTTACGTGGCCCTTGCGAAGATCAGAGCCATCAGAGGATCCGCGTTTGTAGCCGAAGCATCGGACGCGATCACTCAAGGGTCGCTCAACATCGTGGGTTCCGAAGGCCAGTTTACCGCTCAGTGCCCTCTCAAACACACCCGCGTGAAAGCCGAAATCAGCGGGTTCCTTTCGCGAGTCATCGTGACTCAGGAATTCGAGAACCCTCTCGAAGAGAAGATCGAAGCCGTCTACACATTTCCCCTTCCTCAAAACGCCGCCGTAGACGATATGACAATGGTAGTCGGCGACCGCACAGTGCGGGGCCGCATCAAGCGGCGCGAAGAAGCCCGCGCAATATACGAAGCCGCCCGCGCCGCAGGCAATGTCGCAAGCCTGCTAGATCAGGAGCGGCCCAATATATTCACTCAATCGGTCGCAAACATAATGCCCGGCGAAAAGGTCATAATCACGATAAGCTACGTCGAGACCCTGAAGTACGAAGACGGGTCTTATGAATTCGTCTTCCCCATGGTCGTAGGCCCTCGCTACATTCCGGGCCAGCCGACGGGCAAGCAGGGAGGCGGCTGGTCTCCAGATACCACGCAGGTGCCCGACGCCTCGCGTATCACTCCGCCGGTCGCGGCCAAAGGAACGCGCGCCGGTCACGACATCTCAATCGAAGTCGCTCTCGATGCGGGCGTGATGATCGATGATCTCAAATCGACCCTGCATGAAATAGATGTGGAACGTCCGACAAATCACAGCGCGTTAGTTCGACTTCGCGGCGAAGACGTAATTCCCAACAAGGATTTCATACTGAAATACGACGTGGCGGGCCGCAAAGTCGAAGACGCAATGCTCGTGCATCGCTCGGACAGGGGCGGATTTTTCACCATGATACTTCAGCCGCCTGACCGCGTAACGGTCGAGGACATGACCCCGAAAGAACTCGTCTTCGTGCTGGACACGTCGGGCTCGATGAGCGGATTTCCGATTGAAAAAGCGAAAGAGACCATGAAGCTTGCGCTCGACGGTCTCTACCCGAACGATACTTTCAACCTGATAACCTTTGCCGGAGATACTCACATACTGTTCCCTGAGCCGGTCCCCGCGACGGCCGAAAACCTCGGCAAGGCGCAAGCTTTCCTGGCTTCGCGTTCGGGCCGGGGCGGAACGGAGATGATGAAGGCAATACGGGCTGCGCTCGCTCCTTCGGATAAGCAGAATCACATTCGCATAGTCTGCTTTATGACCGATGGCTACATCGGCAACGATATGGAGATCATCTCCGAAATCCAGAAGCATCCGAACGCGCGGGTGTTTTCGTTCGGCATAGGGAGTTCGGTCAATCGCTTCCTGTTAGACAAGATGGCCGAGCACGGTCGCGGCGAAGTCGAATACGTGACCCTGAGCGATGACGGCTCGGCTGCGGCGCGCAGATTTCATGAGCGAGTGCGCAATCCATTGCTTACGGACATCTCGATTGATTGGGGCGGGCTGCCTGTTGCGGATGTTTATCCTGCGCGCATACCCGACCTCTTCAGCGCGAAGCCTGTCATCTTGTCGGGCCGCTACACGGGCAGCGGGCGCGGAGTGATTCGATTGCAAGGCAATATGTCTGGCCGCGCTTTTATGCGCGAGATACCCGTCGCGCTTCCCGAGTTGGAGACTCGCCATGACGTGCTTGCAACGCTTTGGGCGCGAACACGCATAGACGACCTGATGAGCCAGGACTACAACGGTTTGCAGCAAGGCACTGCTCGCGCAGATATACAGGAGACGATCACCAATCTCGGCCTTGAATTTCGTTTGATGACTCAATTCACATCCTTCGTGGCTGTAGAGGAGATGGTCGTAACCGAAGGCGGGCAGCCTCGCCGCATAGAAGTGCCCGTCGATATGCCCGAAGGCGTAAGCCACGAGGGCGTGTTCGGGCGATCTGAAGAAGCGATCAGGATGCAGGGAGCGCCGCGGGCACCCTCGGGTCCGTTTGCTGCACCGCTACCGAGAGCAAAAAAGGGCGAGCTTAAATCAGGTAGAGCCGGAGGTATGGGGACAGGAAGCGGAAGCGGTGCAGGACCGGGAAGAGTAAATACACCGCCCCCACCCAAGTCACAACCTTCTCGTGAGGTTGGTAATACGCTTGCTGAATCGTCTGGTCTCAGTGATAAGCAGCTATCGCCCGAAGAGCAGAAGCGCCGGCAACTTCTTTCCAAACTCCATCCGTCAATCGTCGCCCTCGTCGAGCGATTGAAGAATAAGGGCGCGCAACCCGGAGTTGATGAAGCCCGCTTCGTCCGCAACGGCAAGGCCGAACTTCAGGTCTGGCTCACGGACAAGTCTCCTGAAGTGATCGAACAACTCAAGAGGCTCGGCTTCGAAGTAGTGCTCGACCCTAAGACGGCGAAGATGGTCATAGGCCGCATCGCCATAGATAAGCTTGAGGCGTTGGCTCAATTGAAGGAGGTCCGATATGTCGCTCCTTCGATGCAGGGTAATTGAAGAGAATCCTGGATTCGAGAGAATAGAGTTCCTGTCTCCGTAGTTTGTGATGTCCTCCTCTCAATCTGTGCTTGAAGGCAAGCTCCGAGGAGCTTGCCTTTTTTTTCGCCGGTCCCGGATAATTGCAGGTTATGACTGACACCGTAAGAGTTCGCTTCGCTCCCTCGCCCACAGGCTACCTTCACCTCGGCGGTGCGCGCACTGCGCTATTCAACTGGCTTTTCGCCCGCCAACATAAAGGCACTTTCATTCTTCGCATCGAAGACACCGACATCGAACGCTCTTCGGATGCTATGGTTCAGGGTATACTCGAAGGCATGCACTGGCTGGGTCTTGACCCGGACGAAGGCCCTTTCTTTCAATCTTCGTTCGTGGAACAACATCGCGCTGCCGCCCGCCGCCTCATCGAAGCGGGCCGGGCTTATTACGACTTTACGCCGAAGCAGCCGCCCCGTGATCGCACTGTGAAAGAACAGATACCGGATCGCACTCGCGCTCAGGCCCTGATCGGAAAAGAGCGCAACCCTTACCGTGACCTGCCTCTCGAAGAAGCAGCGCGCCGCATTGAGGCGGGAGAGCCTGCCGCAATCAGGCTCAAAGTCCCCGAAGAGGGCGTATCCCGATTCGAAGACCTGGTTTACGGCACACAGGAGCGCGATTACTCGGACATCGAAGACCTTGTGCTCATACGTTCCGACGGGCACCCGCTCTATAATCTCTCGGTCGTCGTCGACGACATAGAGATGCGAATAACCCATGTCATTCGCGGGCAGGACCACCTGACGAACACTCACAAACAGGTATTGATATACGAGGCGCTGGGCGTGGCTTTGCCTCAGTTCGCGCATCTGCCTTTGATATTCGCGCCGGGAAGGGAGAAGCTCTCCAAGCGCAAACACGGCGAGGTCGTATCGGTCACCACTTATAGAGATCGCGGATTCGTCTCCGATGCGCTGGTCAACTTTCTCGCCCTGCTCGGCTGGTCGCCGGGTTCGGATAAGGAGATCATGACGCGGCAGGAACTTATAGAAAAGTTTTCGCTCGAAGGAGTACACAAAGCGGCCGCCATATTCAACTTCAACGAAAGCAAGGAAGACTCTTTTCCTCAAGACGCGCGCGATTGGACAGACCCGAAGGCCCTTTGGATGAATGGCGAATACATACGCTCCATGCCGATTGAAGAACTGACCTCGATGGTTGCGAAGGAATTTAAGAAGGCGGGTCTATGGAGCGACGGCTATGAAACCGATAAGCGCGAATGGTTCGCGCAAACGGTCGACCTTTTGCGAGCGCGCTACCGCGCGATAACCGATTTTTCCGCGCTCGGACGGCCCTACTTTACGGACGATTTCGAATACGAAGAGGCGGCGGTCAAGAAGAACTTGAAAGATGAACGCCTGAAAGAGTTGCTTCCCGGACTCGCAGAACGCCTCGCTTCGATAGATGAATTCACACACGACGCGGCGGAGGCCGTCTTGAGGAATTATGCCGAAGAGAATGGGGTGAAGGCGGGCCTTCTGATCAATGCCGCCCGCACCGCGCTGACTGGGCAATCGGTCGGGCCTGGAATGTTCGATATAATGATCGCTCTTGGACAAAAGCGAACCGTCGAACGACTGCGACAGGCCGTCGCGCTCTTGTGATTGCAGCCGTCAGTTGTCAACTGTCAGCCGTCAGCCATCAGCTATCAGGCGTGATGCGTGATCGATATTGACTGATTACTAACCACCGACCATTGACCACTGGCCGCTGATGGCTGAAGACTGATAGCTGATAGCTGAAACTGGTGAATTCACACTATTATTCATTTTGAATAGGTTGAGAGGCAGCTCGGGGAACCGGGAAGCGTTCGCAGATGGCTTAAAGCACGAAAGTTTTTCTATTGATTATTGATGCTTTCGCCCTTATCCTGTGGGCGAAGCTCCCCGGAATACTTTTTAAGCACCATAATTTATTTGCTTATGGAAGCGAGAGCCAGAAAGCTTGTAGCCGCCGGTGTCGAACCTGTCGACGAATTGCTCGGCGGACTCGAACAGGGATGCCTGTACCTCATCCATGGGGATGCGGCGGGCAAATCGCTGTTCGGGATCAAATTCTTGATCGAAGGACTGAAACGCGGAGAGAGCGGCGCGCTCGTTATTCGCTACTCTCCCGAAGATGCGGTTCGGCGGTTCGCGCGGCTCGGATACGACTGCCTCGAAGATATATACAGCGGACGCCTGATCATACTCGAATATACAAGCGAGATCGTTCAACAGATAGCCGGGCTGCGGGAGATAACGCCCGTCCTGCGCGAACTCGAATGGCTGCTCGGCGAGGCAAAGCCTCATCGCATTATATTCGACCCTGTCGCTCACCTTGTGTTGAGCGAAAAAGGCGATCTCTTGGATCGCGTTCGTGCCTTTGCCGACTGGGCCGCATCGTTCGGGGCGACCACAGTGCTCGTGGCCAACGGGGAAGAGCAGGAAGTGGTCAAATACTTCAGGCCGCTCGTCAGAGAATCGTTTCGATTCGAAGTGAAAGAGATTTCAGAACGAGCCACCCGCTTCTTCGTATTTGAAAAATCTCCTTCGATTCCTGATCAGGCAATCGAAGTCGACCCCTCACGAGGCGTGTTCTTGCTGGGCCGCGCGCAGGAGCGTTTCGCTACGAGATTCAAAGTCGGGCCGCCTTCTATAAAAATCGATCTGCCGGAACTGGAAGAGACCGAACCGCCGCCCTCTGCCTCGGAACGATCTGGCGAGATCGACACGGACTTGCCGCATACGAAAGAAAGTTCCGGCTCTGATGTGAGCGAAAGGGAAGTCAACGACATTTCGTTACCGGGCGACGAGAGACTGGCGGCTTCAAAGCCGGAGTCTGAAGATTCAGGCGAGCGTTCGGAAACCCCAAACGTCCCTTCTCCCGATAAGCGGCCTTCCGAAAGATCGCTCTTCGAATCGAATTGGAGCAACGAAGAACAATCCGACCCGCTGTCGGACCTGCTGGATGACCTGGCAGGCATAGCTTCTCCTATAGACCTGGATGAAATCGAGCAGCGGTCCGTCGCTTATGATGATGCGAAAGCGAGACCTGCTTCTGCGCCGCAAGCGGCAGAATTTCCTGCTCGCTCCGATTTGCAGACCGGCATCGAGTCGGACGAATCACCTTTATCTCTTTTAGATCAAGGGCGCGATCTGTCTGAAGAGGAGATGCCTTCTTCGCGGCCTGCGGTCGGCGAATACGATCAAGCGCCATCCGAGTCGGTCGAATCATCTCCCGCGCAGGGAAAGGGCGGGAGCGGACGGACGGCGAGCGAAGGCTCGCCCATAACCCGTCGCGCGGTGGAGATATTGCTGCACCCGCCTGAGACAGGCGAAGAGACTTTTTCGACTCATATACCGGCCGCTCTTCCCACTCCGAGAGAATCGCCCGTATCGCAGGAAGCGGTAAACCCTAAAGACTTCAACGTGCTCGTCATAGATGACAACCCTATGTCGTGCGAGTTGACGGCCCAGGAACTCGGCGATTACACGGTGGAGGTCGTGCATGATGGCGTGAGCGGCCTGGCGAAGCTCATATCGTTCAAGCCGGACCTGGTCATATTGAATGTGGACCTCCCGATAATCGACGGGTTCAAGATACTTGCTCATATCCGGTCGAGTCTGAACATGCCTATCATGATCATATCGGGCGCGCACATGAGGGCGAGTGATCGCGTGCTGGCGGCGGAACTGGGCGCGGACCATTATATGACGAAGCCTGTCAATGTGAAGGAACTCCGACAGAAAGCGCGGCATCTTATAGCGCGCTATCGCAACATCAGTTCCTGGATAATAACTTCTCATACAGGAGCAGAGCCGCGAGCCCCTCGCGCGGGCAGGAAGACAGATCGCACAGGGGTTCCGCCAGGCTTTTTGACGGAGGCCGACAACGAGCGGTTCACTCCATATCAAAATTTCGTTTCGATGGTCGAAACGAGCGTCAAAGCGGCTATAGACAGCGGGTCATCATTTTCAATAGTTGGTTGCTGCCTGCCTGACATGACTTCCAATGGCGCACAGAAGGCGCTGAGGCTCTTCGAGCTTGTGAGATCGCTAGTCCGCGAGACAGATCTCATATCGACGAATTCGCGCAACGATCTGGTCGTGTTTCTGGCCGATGCGGATGGGACGGGCGCTCAGGCCTTCATGAATCGATTGCGCGAGCGTGTGACGGAAGAGATGAAAGAAGAGCCGTCGCTCTGGCTGCGCAGCTTCCCCGATATAGAAGAGGCCGTCGAGCCTACCTTCCCGAACTTCTTGAACGCCAACGGCAAATCGAATCGCCGGGCCGAAGATAAGAGCGACGAAGAGGAGCGATAGATGAAGTTCTGTCTCGTATATTGAGAGAATGAAGGCGGCGGGATGAGACTTTCGTCAGGACGAAAAAATGCGGGCAGGTCGCGACGGAGGTATCTCGATCTGAAGATCAGATAATGGTGGAGAGGGACAGAGAGCAGCGGCAGTTTCTGCAATCTGTTAGTTCCTTAATAGATCCCCCGTCGCGGCCTACCCGCTCTGACAGAGTAACTCCCCGACCCTGTCAATGCAGTCTAGCGACAGACTAATCGATTTCAATCGCGCCAAGAGAAGATACGGTTATAGTGCGCGCATCTCTACTATTGCTGATTATGATCTCAGGTTCTTTCGAACCGGCTTTCAAATTACCCGACCTTGAAAAGGTTACAATCGCGTCTTCTAACAGGCCGACCCCTTCGGGCAGTTCATCGGATTCGATGGTGTCGAGCCTGCCGTTGTTGTTAAGGTCGAGCCCGAACCGCCTGCTCTCTGCCTCGAAAATGACGCTGAAGTCCTGGCGATGATTCATTGCCTGTTCTCGCGCCACTCCAAGTTTGTCGGCGATGCCCGATGTCGTGGAATTCAGTTTATGCACCTCATAACCCAGGCGAACCAGGTGAAGCAGAATCGAGCACACAATCAGCGTTACGAGGACGCCGACTATGACCTCCATAAGTCCTAAGCCTTTTTCTCCGCCGAAGCGAGAGTTTGACTTTCTGTACTTTTCCACCTCAACCTCCTGCCGGGGGGCATGAATTTGAATTACGACGCCAGTTCTAGTGCAAATATCCTGCCATACCCTGATCAGGCTATTGAAATAGCTGCTTTCGCCCCGTCTGGCGGTATTTTGGGATTGGATTTTAAGTGGAAGAAAAACTGTCTGTTACATTAGTTTACGCCCTGTTACTTTTGCTCCACAGGCTGAGAGGGCCAGAGAAGAGGAAGGCGGCAATCGAAGATTGTGCCGGAGCTATCGCTTGATTCGACGGTGACGTTGCCCCCATGGGCTACTATGATCTTCTGTACTATGGCAAGACCTATTCCATATCCGCGTGATTTGGTTGTGTAGAAAGGAATGAATATTCTGTGCATGTCTTCGGGGGAGATGCCGCTGCCCGTATCGCGTATGCGAACGTGCGCGTAACGGCGGCCTGTACTGTTGACAATCGTGCCTGTGACCTCTATGAGTTTATCCGGCGCTTGCGAGTCTATGGCCTCGACGGCATTGCGCATAAGGTTCACGAAAGCGCGCCTGAGCATGGATTCATCTCCTTCGAAGTCGGCGAAATTACCCTTTATACGCAGTTCGATCCCGGCTTGAGATATTCGAGCGCCGATTTCACCGGCGCAATCCTCTATGATCGAGCGAAGATTGATTCGAGACAGGTTGAGTTGCTGGGGGCGGGCGAAGTTCAAAAAATCCGTAATGAGTCTGGCCAGCAACCGGACCTCGTTGAGCGTGGCGTCGAGCGATTGCCGGCGGTCATCGTTTGCATCGGCCGGCTCGATCTGCGCGTCGAGAAGTTGAACATAGCCCTGTATGGTTGCCAGCGAGTTCTTGAATTCGTGGGCCAGGCCCGCTGCCATCTCTCCGAGGTTGGCGAGGCTTTCCTGCAATTTCATGCGCTCGCGCAACTCTATAACTTCCGTAAGGTCCGTCATCAAACAGAGCGCGCCTTCCTGTGAGTTCGGAGTATGTCCGATGGGAGATACGCTCAGACCGATGTGGCGCAGTCGTCCATCGGGGGCTATCACCTCCACTTCTTCTCGTCGAAAGCTGATCCCGTCCGACAGGCACCTTGCGATCATTTCGGCCATTTTAGGCGCTGACTCGAACAAGACGCGATAGTCTATCGACAGAGCTTGCAATTTACCGTCGAAGGGAGGTGCAACTGTCGACAGTTGCGATGTTTCTGCAAGAGAGAATATCTCTATCGCGCGGGCGTTTGCTGATGTAACGGTGCCGGCGGCATCTATCGCCACCAACCCGCTCGGCATATTGGCGATCAGCCGTTCGCTGAAATGTTCGGACCTTTCGGCCCGATTGCGCTCTGTTTCGTGAAGATGGGCAAGCTCGCGCTCTTTGGCCTTCAATTGTTCGACCAGGGCCTGAAATGTTTCGACGACGAACTCGCTTTCGCTCATTGCGGAGGATGCGCGAACGGGGCTTCCGCGCGCTGCCTCGACCATGCGACGGTAAGGTCTGAGCAGCCAGCGGACCAGCAAAAAAACAAGCCCTATCCCCAGTATCAGCGCGATTACCTGATAACTGGCGACATAGAAAATTATGGGCGAAGACGCCTCGCTGACGGGTCGGGCCAGGACGAGAGCCGTGGACCCTTGCGCGAGGGTTTCGACGATCTCGAATCCCGCTTCATTGCGAAAATGGACTGTAGTGGGCGGGTCGGTTCCTGTATCTTCCTTGGATAGCACGGCATCAGAGAATACGACCTTCGGCGAGAGAGCCTGAACATCCGGCATGCGATCTGTCGTAGAAGCCAGCGCGATAAGTTTGCGGTCGACGGAAAACAGGGCTACTGTCGCTGATATATGGCTGCGTTCAAGCTGTTGCTTGAGATGGTTGCTGCTGTTTTCAGTCTGTTTATCGGATAAGCGGGAGACCAGAAGAGAGGCTTCGAGTTCCATCTGGCGCACGCGCTGGTTTGCGAGTTCGCGCCTTGCCTGGGAGTAGAGTGTCAGGCTGAGACCTATGGTCAAAAGCAGCGCAACTACGAAAAGCGCCATCACCAGTCGCGCTTTGCTTTCGACCCCGCTGAACCTCATATCATCTCGATCCTGTATGTTGCCGGATTACCGGTATCGTGTCGCGCTCTTTCCACTTCGCAATGTGGCAGTGCAATCGACAGTATATTATAAGTTTGGAGTGCCGGCATATTCCTGATCATTCGCGGTCGCCCGCCCGCCGCTCCGGTCGGAAGCTCTTACGGTAATGGTGCTGTCAGTATAAAAAGAGAGCCGCCCGGTTCGGTTATACCTGTCGGGTATGGCATATATGCGGAAAGAGTGGCTTATGAGTTCGAGCGACATCTTGTAGCCGGAACTGTGAGGGACCGTTATTTTATAAAAATCTATTACTCCCGTTCCTTGACGCGCGGCTTCGTCAATCTGACTTTTGACGAGGCGCGCATAGTTCCATAGCGTGACGGCCGTATTGTATTCGTTTTCGGTCATGCGCGCCTCGCGCGATTCCATCATGCGCTTGTAAGCATGCAGACCGAGCGCCGTCACGAACACCAATGCGATGATTACCAGAGCGATAGCCATTCGAAAACCCAGCCTGAACAGGTGTGAGGCCCAAACCTAAAGAATGCTTTCTCAAAAGAACGCCTTCTCAAAAGAACACACTCTCCACACCATTTATCAAAGTGAGGATGGGGAGATAGAAGGAAATCCCCGCCATCGAATCCTGCCCACGGGGAGGGAGTTCTCAACCGCCATATTATATATTGGCGGAACCGAAATCAACCTCAAGTCTGATTGCTTCGGAATTCGCTTCGAGGTGGAAATTTCATTTGTGCGGCGGCGCGTGATAAAATCTAAGTCGCATCGACGTTCCTCGAATATGATCCGGGCATGAATATGGGGACAACTGCTTATGCTTATTGCCAGAGTGGAGTTGGAAAACATCAAGAGCTACGAATCGGGCAGTTTCGAATTCGGTGCCGGGGTCACGGCCATCAGCGGGCCGAATGGATCGGGCAAGACCACGATTCTTGAAGCCATAGCCTGGGCGCTATTCGATCAACTGCCTTATAAGAAGGAAGACTTTTTGCGAAGAGGGGCAAGGAAAGGGTCTGTGCGTGTCACGTTCGCGTCTGCCCTCGATGGTCGCCATTATACGGTCTACAGGGATACAGCCAGCGGCTACCATGTCTACGACCCGATCACGAAGCTCAAGCTTGTGGAACAGAAAAGCCAGGTCGGCTCATGGATCAAAGAGCACCTCGGCGTGGAACCGACCACCGATCTCAAATCGCTATTCACCTCGACCATAGGCGTCCCGCAGGGCACCTTCACAGTCGACTTTGCCGACCAGCCGGCGAAGAGAAAAATCAGCTTCGACAAAGTGCTGCGGGTTGACGAGTATCAACGCTCGTCGGAAGAGTTGCGCGCGCTCGTGCGGCTCATAGAATCCAAGGAGGCGAATCTACGCGAAGAGATCGCCCGGCTTGAGGGAGAGGTCGCTGCCCTGGACGGATTGCTGGGGGAAAAATCCCGCTATGAGACTGAACTTCTTCGCCTCAAGCGCGACCTGGCAGAGGCCGAGCGCGAGCGCGACAGGTCGCGCCATGAATTGGAAGGGCTTGACGCTTTACAGAGAAGCATAGAGCGTATGGCCGGAGAATCTCAGGCCCTCGTTTCTCGGATTGAAGATATAGACCCCCGCCGTGCTGTTTTAACTGAAGAGGTTCAGCGCGCGCGTGAGGCTAAAGTTGCCGTCGAGTCTGCCGCCGCCGGATATGAGTCTTATAACGATTCTAATACGCATTTATCGAAATTCGAACCGCAGGTTGCGATTCGGGATGAGATCAGCAAAGAGTTATCGGAGAAGGAGCGCGAGGCCTTCCGAGTAGAAGAACGGCTCCGAACTTTGCGAGAGAAGTTGAAACAAATCGAGATGGACCGGGCTGAGATGGAAAGACTGAGCCCAATGGTTGCGGAGCAGGAAAAACTTGAAGCCAGACGCGGAGAGTTGCAAAAGGCTTTAGGGGAAATGAGCGTGCTGAGAGAGCGCGTCGAGTCTGGCGAGCGCGACCTGGAATCTTTGCGTCGTGAATACTCTGACCTGTCAAAACAGATAGCTGAAGCTGAAGCCCTCGAAGGGGAGGCCCAACGCGCGCGGCACCTTGAAGAGGAGAGGAAGGCGCTGGAGCTGGAATTGCGCGAGATGCGGGTGGCGCTCGAACGCCTTGCCGGACGCAGGAAGGAACTGACCCGAACGCGCGAGACCATTGCCAGGATAAACGGCGAGACGAGCACCTTAGAAAAAGAGATGGCTGCGGGCCTGGCTGCCGAACAAATAGCCGCTACATTACCTCAACTTGAGATTGAGAATGAAACGGCCATGTCTGAGGTTGCGGACCTTAAAGCCAGGATTGCGCGTGAAGAGCAGGTTCTATCCCAGGTGAAGGACGGGCTTTGCCCATTATTATCTCAGCGATGCCTGAACATGAAAGAAGGCGAAGGCCTGGATCAATACTTCAAAGCACAATTGGGAAACGAACAGGAGCGTCTGGCTCTCGCCGAGAGCAATCGTAAAATGATTCAGCGCAAGCTTGCCGATGCAAGGAAGGCATTGAAAGCATCCTCTGCGGTGTCGGCGCAGTGTGTGCAACTGGCTCGTTACAAAGAAGACCTTGAGATCAAGCGAAAAGAAGCCGCGCAACTGGAAAGGGAGATTGAATCTACAAAAGTCGACGATGAACAGTTGCGTCTACAAACCGACCGGCTAGGTCGGATTGAGCATGACTTGCGCGAGGCGCAGGCAGCCAGGTCGAAGTATGAAAGCCTGAAAGTGCTTAGAAAAAATCTGGAGAGATTGAAGTCTGAGGGAACTGAAAAACGGAACGCTCAGGAAGAGTTGAAGAATCGCCTCGAATCCATGAGCACTTTAAGTGATGACTTAACCGAGGTTGAAAAAAGGTTGATCGAACTCGACGACCCGCGAGGCCGTGTTCGAACCTTTAAAGCATCACTTGAAAAAAGAGAAGAGATCGAAAAATCCCTGAATGAGTTGGAAAAACGCGAGAGGGAATTGTCGGCGGCAACTCAGGCATTGTCGGGGCGGCTCGAAAAATATGCCGAGCTTGACCAGGAGATAGCGCGAGCGCGCGAGCGCCGCGCGGCATCCGAAAAGGATTATCGTGTATACATAGAGAACCAGCCCGTTGCGGCTATGCTTGAATCGCGCGAGACCGAGTTGAATACCGTTGAGAAGCAGCTTGAAGAAGATCGCGAGGAATTAGAGCGATTGGAAAAAGTGCTTCGAGATGCGCGCTCCGATTACGATGAGGAAAAGCATGCGGAGGTTAAGAAACGGCTTGAAGAATTGAGAAACCTGACCGCTTCTCTCGGAGCGGAATCGCAGTCTGCCAGGGTCAGAGTTGAAGAGTTGAACGCGGAGATCGAAAAGCTGATGATTGCCAGAGACCGTATGACGGAACTGGCAGGCAATATGGAGCACAGCAAACAACTGCTATCCCTATCGGAATTCATCCGTGAGCTTTTAAAGAAGGCAGGCCCTTTCATCACCGAAGCGCATCTGCAATCGATTTCGATCGAGGCGAACCAGTTGTATCGTGATATAACCGGCAATCCCATGGTATCGCTGAGGTGGGACATGGGTTATGAAGTCGTACAGGAAGAGGAGGGCCACGAGCGGCCTTTTGCCAGTCTGTCGGGCGGAGAACAGATGGCCGCCGCCTTATCGGTTCGTCTGGCCCTGCTTAAAGAGTTATCCGATATGCGATTGGCCTTTTTCGATGAACCGACGACCAACATGGATGAAGAGAGGCGTCGCAACCTGGCGCAGCAAATAGGGCGTATCAAGGACTTCGATCAACTATTCGTCATCAGCCACGATGACGCCTTCGAAGGTTTTACAGACCGTGTGGTCTCTGTCAGAGGTTCATCCGATGGTGCTTGACGGGTTGATGAAACAATATGAGACTGATAACGAAATTTATTGATGTGAGGGAAATTGGGAAACATGGCAAGTGGCTGTGGGGAGAGACTTTAGACTGATACTGGAGATTTATTAGCCCGGACAACACGCGGGTCTATATTTATCGTCTCAGCATTTACGGATCACTTTCCCCGGTCAGGAAGTCCAAGAGCAATGGAGGAAAATACATTATGATAGTCAGATCAAGTTTGAAGGTTTTGTGCTGCGCAATTATGGCAACCGCTCTTGCCATAAGCTTGCTGGCAGAGGCCAGCGCCCAGAACCGACGAGATCGATACGGTTCGCGCTCCTACAACGACCCTGGCAGTACAGTGCCTGCCGATACGATAATCAGCATGCGGATGAACAGCGATTTGAACTCCAAGACTTCCAGGGTCGGGGATATATTCACTGCTACGGTGGCGGTTCCTGTTTATGTGAATGGTCAGACGGTCATACCTGCGGGCGCGATCGTTGAGGGACGGGTCACTCAAGTGACACCTGCCAGACGAATGAGCAGGTCGGGTTCGATAGCGATTGATTTCGATACGCTCGTCTTTCCGAACGGTTCCAGGGTCGGCCTTGTGGGAAGTTTGACCTCTGATGATCCTTATGCGCAGCAGCAAGTAGATGATGAAGGAAAAGTTTCCGGTGATAAGGATGATCGCAAGGCCGTCTTCATAGGCGGCGGAGGCATACTGGGCGCCATTATCGGCGGAATGGCCGGAGGCGGAAAAGGGGCTGCCATAGGCGGCGTCGCCGGAGCAGGCGCGGGCGTGGCAGCCGTGTTGCTATCGAAGGGTGAAGAGGCAGAAGTGGCACCGGGCACTCGCTTCGGCATTCAGCTAAAACAACCGCTTCTTATAAGAGATGGTTATGTTGCTGAGAGTGATCCCGGAACTTACTACCCCGCAGACGGCCGAACTGCCGATTCTCCGCCAGCGTCCGAAACCTCAAGACCTGATTATCGAAGAGACCGCAATTCGTATCCCACAGACCGTCAGCCCGACCGCGTTGAGCCTCAACCCTCCCGTAATGATCCCCGTCCTGCCCGTGATGAGAGGCCGCCCGCTGTGTCTAATGATGCATCTCTACCAGATGAAAGTGATTCCGAGGATGCATCTGAAGCCGGTAGCGAGCCGCTTCCGCTATCGTCGGCTGAGATGGTTCGGCGCGCGCAGGTCGCGCTCAGAGATGAAGGGTATTATGAAGGTCAGATAGATGGTCAGATGAGTCCGCGTGTCTCGGATGCCTTGCGCGCATATCAACGCGAGAACAATTTGCCTGAGACGGGTGACCTCGACCCCACGACCGCGAAGAGCCTCGGAATCAATACTGCTGCCAGGCCAGGCAACCGAAAAGCAGAGCCTGCGTCGGAATCGGGCACCGTCTTGGCGAATGTGCTTTCCGCGACCGCTCGAAGAAATCCCGACGGCGGAATCGATATTCTCATCAACACTCAGGCCAATACAGGCGGGTGGCGCTGGTATGGCGAACACGTTGTGAACGGCGACACTCTCGAAGTATACGCGCGAGCGGTGAGACCTGCCGGAATGGTGACTCAGGTTTTAACCAGAGGCCGCATAGAAATGCAGGTCAAGGACGATGTTGAATATGTGCGCCGCGTGGTCGTTCACGGCGCAGGGGGCGACCTCAACATATCTTTATCCAATGCATCGAATTCGGAGCCTGTTTCTGCATCAGACTCTTATCCGCCGAGAACTGCGAGCCGCCCCTCTTCCGGCGGGTCGGTCCCTGTGACTGGAATGGATCTCCAGCGGCAGGCTGAGGAATTGCTCGCTGAGTGCCAGCGCATTCTCGGCGTGCGACTTACGGGAACGAAGATCGAACTTGAGGGCCGGGACCGTCTCCAGGAACCGGAGATAGAATTGCTTTTTGCCATCGATAGTTTTGCTAATTCGACCCAGCTTTATTCGAGGTTGAGTGCTTCGCTTCAGACCCCTGAAGCTCTGCGGAAAGCAACTCTCTCTTTGGCCCGTCAGGCAAGAAGCACCGATGCCGTGTTCACAACGACGACGAGCCGCGCAGCAGACGCTCTGGCTGTAAGATGGGATGCGATACGCCAGGATGTATTGAAGCTCATGCAAACCTACAACATCAGTTCTTCCGAACTGGATCAATAAACCCGACAGATTCCTAACAGCATATTTGAGGAACAGGGCGAGGCCTTTGGAAAAGGCTTCGCCCTATCGCTTTATGATACCGGGTGGTTGATATCAGGCTTGAAGTTTAGCTTGGCTGCTTTCTTTAAAGTGATCGTTGAAATATAATCGTTTCATCTTATGAAAAAGGTCACTCTAGTATGCGATGGCAGTTCTCTTGGCAATGGCAGGGAAGAAGCGCAGGCCGGAGCGTTTGCGGTCCTCACTTATGTAGATAGGGAAGGGAAGAGTCGGCATAAAGTGGTCGGAGAGTACCTCGGCTTTGCGACCAACAACCAGGCCGAGATAGTGGCTGCGGCGATAGGATTGGAGGCTTTGAAGGTTCCGTGTGAAGTAGAGGTTATAACAGACTCCCAGTATGTTGTTGAAACTCAAAAAGGAAATTACCGGCAGAAGGCGAATCATGAATACTGGCGGCGGCTTAATGCGGCGGCCCGGTCTCATAAGGTGAAGTGGACATGGACCAGAGGCCACAACAATCATCCTATACAAGAGGAGTGCGACCGGGGGGCGAAAAAAATAGCCGCGCGAGGCGCTTCGAACCAGATGATACTCGATGAAATGCTGAAACGGATCGAGAATAAGGATTGACCTGCTGCGGATAGTTAAAGATGCGCTTGAGAAGAAAATCAAACACTCGGGTAGCCATAGTAAAGATCGAGGGCGTGATCGCCGATAGCGATGCCTTTGGAGCCAGTCGCGCAAAGATATTAGCGTCTCTGAAAGAGGCTCAACGTAGAAATGCGCGGGCCATCGTTCTCAGAGTGAATAGTCCAGGCGGGAGCGTGGCTGCGTGCCAGGAGGTTTTTGCTGCCGTCGAACAGGTCAAAGAAAAAGGTATACCTGTAATCGCTTCGATGGGGGATGTGGCGGCGTCGGGAGGCGTATATGTCTCGATGGCTGCAAACGAGATATTTGCGAATCCCGGAACCGTCACCGGCTCGATAGGCGTCATAATAAGGGCAAGCGACCTGAGTCATCTCTATGACAAAGTGGGCATATCCCCCAAAGTGGTGAAGTCTGGACCGTACAAGGATATGCTGGCCACTTACAGGTCTTTTTCCAAAGATGAAGAGTCGCTTTTGCAGGATGTCATAGATGACACTCACAACCAGTTTGTAGAAGTCGTAGCTACTTCGAGGAAGAAGCCACAGAGCGATATAGCGCGTCTGGCCGATGGGAGAATAATGACGGGCAGGCAGGCGAAAGAGGCTGGACTGGTAGACTCGCTCGGCGGCCTGGATGCGGCCGTCAAACGAGCAGCTTCTCTTGCAGGATTGAGCGGAGAGCCACAGATATTTTTCATACAGCCGCGCAAAGGGTTGTTGCAAAGGCTATTTCGCCCGATGACCGGCTATGGCGAAAAAGCAGTGACCAGTAGTCTTCTGTCCGGCGTGCCGCTCTGGCTTTTGCCGACTTTTTGACCTTAAAGTTGTAGAGAAAACAGATCAAGACTTGCTTTCTGCAAAGGAACTGAAATCTTTTATAAACCCTCTGAGATGGATTTCAGAGTTGAGGTTCAACCTCAGATAAGGCTCTCTATATGACGGATTTGAAAGAAGAAGCAAAGCAAATTTTTCTCTGCGCTTTGAGGGACTTGGATATTGAAAAAGTTATACGAGAGAAGATTAAAGTAAAAGGCGATCTTCTTGAATTAAATGATGAAAATATAAACCTTGCTGATTGTTCGGAAGTTGTAATCATAGGCTTTGGAAAAGCCAGCCTGATTATGGGATCTGTCATTGAAAGATTGCTCGGCCCTCGCATCAATAGAGGCATACTGGTATCCGATCACCGCCATAATGTTGAAGTTAAATCAGAGGTTATTATTGCCGGGCACCCCTTGCCCGATAGCAACAGTTTGAAGGCAGGCGAAAAAATCCTGCGCGCGATTCGCACTTGTAGCAGCAAGGCCCTGGTTATCTTCCTTATCTCCGGGGGCGGCTCCTCACTCGTGGAATTTCCCGTATCATCGGATTTGGGTCTTGAAGATATTAGGAGCCTGAACAGCACTCTGGTAAATAGCGGAGCTGCTATACGCGAAATTAATATTGTCCGAAAGCATCTGTCTCAAATAAAGGGAGGAAGGCTGGGGTATGAAGCCAGGAATTTGCGGTGTATAGCCTTATACCTGTCGGACGTAAATCCTGGCGACTTGCACTCCCTCGCTTCAAATCCCTTGCTACCTGATGACGCCAGTGTTGAAGAGTTTTTTGCCATTATTGATGAATACCGATTGATTGATAAACTCCCTCCCGGTGTTTCGGAAACGATAAAGCAAGAGCGAATTTCTTGCCTGCCTGCGGGTTGGAGCAATCGCCAACTGACTGCTTTGCTATTGCTTGATAACCTCGATGCTATAAAAGCCGCTTCCGAGGTAGCTAGGAGAAGAGGTTTTCGGGTAGAAGCGGACCTGGAACATTTTGAAGGTGAATACAAGGATGTGGCAGATCGATTGATAGACCGTTTGTTATATCTCCGTAGCTTTCATGCGGGCGATAGCGTATGTCTGGTTTCCGGCGGGGAAGTGTCTTGCCCCGTCTCAGGTGATGGCAGGGGCGGGCGCAATCAGGAATTCGTGTTATACTCGGCTGCCAGACTGGCGGCACTTGGAGTAAGGGATGTGGCAGTCCTCTCTTGCGGCACAGATGGCATCGATGGCAACAGTAACGCTGCCGGCGCAGTTGCGGATGCCGAAACGATAAACAACTCCCGGAAGCAAAATCTGAATTATCTGGATTACCTTAAGAGAAATGACTCATACTCTTTTTTCAAAAAACTTGGCGGCCTTGTCTTAACAGGGCCGACAGGAAATAATGTGAGAGACCTTCGAGTGTTGCTTGCTCGCGGCCATTAGCTCTTGATGATTTACAAGGCGGCAATAAAGTAAGAGAACGGGGAGACGATGATGAATTCGACAGTGCTTATAGTTGACGATGAACCGGCATCTCGATACGGAATGCGGAGGGCGCTTGAGAGAGAAGGGCATACGATAGTTGAGGCCGGCAGCGTCAACGAGGCTGAAATTATCGTTGAAAGCAATTCGCCGGGCGTGGTATTGCTGGACGTAAAACTCGCATCCGAATCGGGATTGGATTATTTGCCGACTCTCGTTTCGCGCCGTGAACCCCCTGTAGTCATTATAGTGACGGCGCACGGCTCTGAGCGCCTCGCAGTGGAAGCGATCAAGCGAGGGGCCTACGACTACCTGGCAAAGCCGTTCGATGTCGATGAGTTGAGAATATTGGTCAAAAATGCTATCGAAGCCTTTCGCCTCAGAAGCGAGAATGAGAGGCTGCGCAACGAACTTGCAGGGACTGAAACCTTCGGCCAGTTGATCGGTTCGTCGCCTGCCATGACGAGGGTCTATTCACTTATTGAGAAGTTGGCACAGACGGATGTAAACGTATTGATTACCGGAGAGTCAGGCACCGGAAAAGAGATGGTTGCCAGAGAGATTCATGCGCGCGGGCGGGCAGACGCAGGCCCGTTCGTTGCCATAAACTGCGCGGCAATGCCGCAGGAATTGATAGAATCGGAACTCTTCGGCCATGAGAAAGGGGCTTTCACAGGGGCGGCAGGTAAGAGGGTAGGGAAGTTTGAGGCAGCAAATAAAGGCACGCTTTTCCTGGACGAGATAGGAGATATGAGCCTTTCGACCCAGGCTAAAGTCCTCCGAGTGATTGAAGAGAAGAGCTTTCAGCGCCTGGGAAGTAACGAAACCGTTTCAAGCGATGTGAGGATAATAAGCGCCACAAATAAAGACCTTGAGAAAGAGATCGAACTCCAAAAATTCAGAGAGGATTTATACTATAGGCTTTGTGTCGTCTCTATTAATGTCCCTCCTCTCAGAGAAAGAAAATCCGATATACCAGCCCTTGCTAATGCTTTTTGCAAAAGATTTTCTATAGCTTATAAGGCTAATCCCCTGAGCATATCGAAAGCTGCGCTTAAAGCGTTGCTGGAGTATGATTGGCCCGGAAATGTGCGTCAGCTCAGAAATTACATTGAAAGGGCAGTGGTATTGGCTGAAAATGAAGAAATTACTTTAGACGTATTTTCTGAAGAACTCAGTGCTAAGAATTTGCAAAATAAAGATTTGACTCAAACAGATAACCTGATCAGCATCCCTTTTTTTTTAGAATTTCGAGATGCCAAGAAAGAGTTTGAACGGAAATACATCGAAGAATGCCTCAATCAAACAGGTGGTAATATAACTCAGGCAGCAGCAAAACTCGGTATACACCGTCAGAGTTTGCAGCATAAGATCAAAGAATTGGGATTGACCAAGACTTTTGTATCAGGGAATTGATCTTATGCTGCCGAGTCCTTTTGGGAGAAGGGAATTGCTCTAAAAGGGAATATCATCATCGCTGATCGTATCTGTTACATCCTCTGCCGCCGGTCGTGCTTCAGGTGACTCACTTCTTGCAGGGCCTTCCTCTCTGAATCCTGAAGTATCATCAGATCGCGGGCCGATGAATTGTAGATCCGAAGCATTGACATCCAGACTTGTTCGTGTGTTGCCGTCCCTATCCTGATACTCCCTTTGAGTGAGGCGTCCCTCAAGATATACAAGCTTGCCCTTACTCAAGTACTGGCTTGTTTGCTCGGCTCTGTTTCCCCATAAGCTCACACTAAACCAGGTGGTTACGTCCTGATATTCCCCTGCTTTGTCTTTTCTGCGTTCGGTGGTGGCCACAGAGAAATTACAGACCGCAGTTCCCTGAGGCGTATAACGAAGTTCTGGATCGCGACCGAGATAACCGACGATAATTATTTTGTTGAACGAAGCCATGTTGCCTCCTTAATCTGTCAAAGTATCGCTTGGCCTTCTATCCGGCAGACCCGCATCCGGCCAGCGCGGGAATTCTACCATGACTGTGAGGAAATGCATATCGAGTTTTGACCGCATGGAAACTTTTTTCGGCCAGATCGATGTCCATAGTCGGTCATCACGAATTGAGTTGGATAACACCCAATAGAACCGCTATGAAAAGGCGTGCTTTACATCTTATAGTCGCTGGCATCATCCATTATGTCTTCCGGCCAATCGTCTTCATCCGGCGATAAGGGCTCTTCTGTGATAGAAGCGCTTGAATTTTTAACTACATCCTCGCTGACATATATGGGGCAATCAACGCGAAGGGCAAGAGCTATCGCATCGCTCGGACGGGAGTCGACAAGCAATACTTCTCCATCCCTGACCATTTCGATAACTGCGAAGAAGGTATTTTCGATTAAGTCTGTGATGACGATCCGTCTTACCGTCGCTCCCATCTCCCATATAATATTTTTTACAAGGTCATGTGTCATCGGTCTTTGAGTGGCAAGTTTTTCGATTTCGACGGCGATAGCGTTTGCTTCAAATGCTCCAACCCATATAGGCAGCATCGCGTCGCCGTTTACGTCCTTCAGTATTATAATCGGGGTATTGGCTGCCGGGTCCATCATAAGACCTCGAATCTTCATTTCTATTTCCATAATTTCACCCTTTTCTGTCCATTCAACCGGATAACTTTTGAAAAAGACACTTTGCTTTCAAATTTATGGATGGGCAATGATGCCTCGTCCCTACAGATTGTTTCGCAATTAAATCATATTCACTATGGAAAGTCTACTCTGTAGTCCGCCGCAAGAATAATTCCCTGTTTTTCGAGACGATTTCGATTCGAGCAGGTTAAATCGTGCGGGAGGCGGAGGAAAGCAAGGGGTTCGCTCTTGACACTGATCTTGTTTACGAATTAGGATGCAAAAGCTCTGGCAGGAGGGACTACGGGACTATGGTAATAGCTATAGCCAATCAAAAGGGTGGGGTAGGGAAGACGACTACGGCCATCAACTTATCGGCAGCCCTCGCAATGACCGGCAAGAAAGTTCTTTTGATAGACCTTGATCCTCAGGGAAACAGTTCTCTATCGTTTCTCGATCATAATACGATCGAGCATTCGATATATGAATTGCTCACAGACTCTCAAGTGGCCTTTGAATATGTCGTAAAGCAGACCTCTATTCCGAATCTTTATATTCTGCCCTCCAGAATCAGCCTGGCTAAATTCGAAAGCAAACTCATAGGAGAATTCGACGCTCCTTTCAGATTGAAAGACCGCATAGAGGGTGTGGTAAAAGATTATGAGTATGTGCTCATAGACACGCCCCCGACCCTCGGTCTTATTACTGTAAATGCCCTTGTGGCCTCCGATTATTTGATAATACCGATTCAGCCCTCATACTTCGCTCTGGAGGGGACCGATGATCTTCTGGAAACCGTTGAAAAGGTCAAGGCCCGCCCCAACCCCAATTTGCAAGTCCTGGGCGTTGTGATAACTCTTCACGACAAGAGAACCACCCTTGCCAAGGATATTCACGAACAGATAAGGAGGGTTTTCGGAGCGAAAGTATTCGAGACCGTAATAAGCAAATCGGTTCGCCTGGAGGAAAGCCCCGCTTATAAGGAGACCATATTCACTTTTGCGCCTGCATCGAGCGGCGCTCTGGAGTATTCAAGTTTATGCGAGGAGGTGATCCGTCGTGTCTAAAAGAGGTTTGCCTGGCAACTTCAAACTACGCCATGACGCCCATTATGTCGAACAACTCACAAGCAGGAGCGCGGGTGCTCCGATTGGGCGCATGATTCCTATTGACAAACTCGCACCAAATCCTAACCAGCCCAGGATTGAGGTGGGAGACCTTTCAGAGTTAATCGCTTCCATAAAAGAGAAGGGCGTCCTCGAACCCCTTTTGGTGCGCCCAAGCGATGTGGGCCGTTTTATGATTATAAGCGGTGAGAGGCGCTATCGGGCCAGCCTTGAAGCCGGCCTTACAGAGCTTCCCTGTATCGAAATGGACGTTGATGACAGGGCAGTCGCAGAAATATCTCTTATAGAGAATCTTCAGAGAAAAGACCTGACGCCTTTTGAAGAAGCCGAAGGGTTGCAAGCCCTGGCAGACAAGTTCGGATATACACACGAGGAGATAGCCCGTAAAGTCGGAAAATCGAGAAGCTCAGTGACCGAAGCCCTGTCGCTGGCCTCCATTCCGTCTGATGTCAGAGAGTTATGTCGGCGCGCCGACATAACCTCTAAATCCCTGTTATTACAGGTAGTTAGACAACCTTCTGTTGATGAGATGCGGCGATTTGTTTCGACCATTCGGGAGTCGGGGCTGACCAGGGACGAGGCCCGAAAAGTACGACAGGGCAAGGTAAAAAGGGCCAGGAACTTCGAGTATAAATATATGCCTAAAAATAAGTCTTATTCTATAACGATAAAATTCCGAAAATCTCAGGTGGGAAATGACGAAGTTCGCGCTGCCTTGAAAGAAGCTCTCGAATCGCTCGGCGAATGAATGAGCCTGCTTGATCCGTATGCTCATATGAGAAAGTTGCACATACCGACCTGCCAGTTTGATATATCCTGGAAAAACCGAGACCTCTGCTAAAGAATGCCATAAATACTTTTACTTGTTGCGGTCGAGTTCCTGGCGATATTTTTTGGCCATCTTTCGCGCGAATTTATCCAGGTAAGGCTTGAAGGGCTTCAGCAGACGTACCCTGAAACCGCCCTCTTTTTCTCTCCATTTTTCAAAATGCTTTTCGACATACTGCCTGCATGCAAGCTCTAGTTGACCTTTTTTGCGGCCTTTTGACAGGGTCAGGTAGTAATGTTGAGCAACCAGTGAGAGGATTACCTGGGCAAGATTAGATTTTAACGCCATCCGGTTCAGAACGGATTGGGGAAACCTCTTCTTAGGGAGTAAGACTGATGTTGCCACCTCGGCCCAGGCCATCTGGCCTCCCATTCTAGGGTGGTACAATCCCGGCAGGGCTGACCTTTGCGCAGCAGATATCCTGGGTTCTGTGACCATATCAACGAATACTATTTTGGTGAAACCTCTCAAGTGCTCTGCCGGAACCGTATCAAGCACTTTCTGCACTTTATTCTCAAGGTTCTTGATTTTGACGGGCGATTGATTTTCTAGTTTTACATTCATAAATCCAGGTTAAACCCTTCTGTTTATTGGTTGAATTGTGTCATTTTTTCTTCAGGCAATACTTTAAAGATGATTTCTAACTTCACCACTCTTTTTTCGAGATCACGCACGACTTTTTGGATTTCAGGCAACTTTCCTATCACAGCCGATGATTTTAACCATTTCTTATGGTCTATGGCAGGGGAGCCTGAAACTATTTTATCGGGTTCGACTGAGTTCGGAATACCCGTTTGAGGAGTTGCTATGGCTCCATCACCGATTGCCAGATGTCCTGCTACTCCGACCTGGCCTGCAAGAATGACATTGTTTCCTATTTTCGTTGAACCTGCCAATCCAACCTGGGCGCACAGGAGTGCGTTTTTGCCGACTACGGAGCCGTGCCCGACCTGAACCAGATTGTCCAGTTTAGAGCCGATTCCTATTATCGTCTCTCCAAGTGCTGCTCGGTCTACAGTAGTGCATGCGCCGACTTCCACATCATCTTCTATTACAACCGAACCTGCTTGCAGAATTTTGTACCAGGTTCCGTCATCCTGTTTTGCAAAGCCGAAACCGTCTGCTCCTATGACGGCGTTATTTTGAATTATGCACCTTTTGCCTAATTTTACGTCTTCCCTTATGACCGCCCCGGAATGAATGACGGAATCTTCTCCTATACAGGCACGGTCGTAAACTACACAATGAGGCCCTATATTTGCGCGGTCTCCTATAATTACGTCTTTCCCAATATATGTGTAGGCTCCTATGGAGATGGCGTTACCGAGCGAAGCGGTCTCTGAAATGACGGCCGTAGGGTGAATGAACGGTTTATTCGGCGGGGGAGAATGGAAAATTTCAATGGCTTTTGCAAACGTCAGGTAAGGGTTTTCGTGCCTGAGAATCGAAATGGTGACGGGAGGACAATCTCGTCCCGCTATAATGGCCGAAGCTCCGGTTGTTTTTGCCTCTGAAAAATACTTAGGGTTCGTTAGAAAGCTGAGTTCTCCCTGGCGGGCAGTTTCTAAAGTTGCAAGACCTGTAATCTCTATGTCTCCGTCGCCCTCCAGTCTGCATGAGAGCTTTTCCGCTATCTCATTTAGCTTCATCAATGCGCCTCACGAAAAATTATTCCTGACTGCTTTAGTATAAGTGATGAGGGTCGAATTCTCTTTCGGCCCCAAGTCGTATAGAATATGTCAAAGAGTCGGTTATAGAGTCAACCCGTAAAGGAGGAGATTCGAGTGCCTCGCGATATAGTTGCAAGCTTTCTCAATTATGCGCGTGTAGAGAAGGGCCTGTCTCAAAACACTCTGATCGCTTATCGGAGCGATCTGGAGAAACTGGATCGCTTTGCCAAGAATGCCGGGAAGGAACTTCTGTCTCTGGAAAGGGATGATCTCACGAGATTCATAAAACACCTGCATGAAAGCGGTCTGGAGACGAGAAGCATAGCGAGAGCTCTCGTTACTGTGAGAGGGCTTTATAAATACCTGATATTGGATGGTCTCATAAAGCGCGATCCGAGCGCCAATATAGAGACTCCTAAATCGTGGCAATCGCTGCCCAAATTTCTACTGACTGAAGAAGTCGAAAGGTTGCTCGACAGCCCTGACACCTCGACCGTTTCGGGATTGCGGGACAAATCCATGCTGGAGATTCTCTATGCCACAGGTTTGCGAGTGTCGGAACTTGTTTCTTTGAAGTTGGCAGACCTCAATCTGGACATGGGCTTTCTAATCACTCTGGGGAAGGGCAGCAAGGAACGGCGAGTGCCTATGGGACAGAGCGCGATCAATTGGACGAAGAAATACCTCACCCTCCGCCCGAAGTTGTTGGGCGGAAAATCAAGCCCCGACCTGTTTATTAACGACAAAGGACGCCCTATAACGAGGCAAGCCTTTTGGAAGACGATAGTTGGTTATGGTGAAAAGGCAAAGATAGGCCATATCACTCCACATCTCTTGAGGCATAGCTTTGCAACTCACCTCCTGGAGAACGGAGCCGACCTGCGATCTGTGCAGATGATGTTAGGGCATAGCGACATCAGCACCACGCAGATATATACACATATAACTAATGAGAGACTTCGAGAGATATACAAAAAATTTCATCCGCGCGCCTGAATGCCTGATAGAAGGCATTTCGTGAGCAGGCAATGTCCCCGTGTGGGGATATTACTTCAATACTTCATTCTCTTATGTGCGGGCTTCTGGTGAACATCTCGACCAGATAGTCGTGAAGGTAATTGTATAGTTGTCTTTGAAAGTCCCATTCGAATGCCTGGGCTTCGAGTTCTCGCGGGGTGATCTGAAATCTATATGGATCATCGTGAATGCCCGAGTACTTTAAGAAGACACAGACTTCGATTCCCGGTTCAGCAGTATAAGCTTGCCAATCGAAGAGGGGATGCTCGTACCGTGCAAGCTCTCTTTCGACTTTCTCAAGGTATTCCTGCATTTTAGGCGATATTTCTTCATCCATCGGATTTACTCTTTGCGCGTCAACCTTGCTCGGAGCGCCTCAAGCTCCCTACGGTGAGAGGTGAGATATGATTATCATCTTCGGGGAGTGTGGCAGAAGCACGACCTGTTTGTGATGAAGCAGGCTGAAGAGACACTTTTCTCCAGTGGCTTCCTTCTTTAAACAGGGAGGCCTGGGCCGGGTCCAATTCTTTGATCAATTCCATGGATTCGGCGATGTGCTCTTTTTCCTCTTCGATTATATGGGCTATAAACTCCCTTACTTCGGGCCTTTGAGCGCGGGAGAGCAGGTTCTGATAATTATTTATAGTTCCAAGCTCGCGGGCAAGTATGTCGCGAAGCAGTGTGATATCTTCATTGTTGGCTTCCATAATCCTCCTGATCAGGTTGAAGTGTTGGCGCTAAAAGGTACAAATAGCGTCGCTTTTCAGAATGCGCAAATAAACGGCTTTGAAGACTCGAAACGGAAGGTTCATCTTTTTCGCTCCTAAAAAAGCCGCGCTGGTGTCTACCGAAATTACCAGTTCCAGGTTTTGCTTGCCGACAGAAACAACCATGCCTGTACGCGGCGCAAGCAGCGAAGATTTGAATACTCCGGCGGTCAAGAGCGCCTTGACATGAGATATTTCAAGCAGGGAAGACCCTTTCAATACCCTGTGCATGCCTGCAAATATATGAGGGTGGACGACGGCGGCGAAAGGTCCGTCGTGACCTTTGCTCATAAGGAGCCGCGTTATCGAGGTAAAGTTATTGAAGGCATCTCCCGGAGAATGCCATCGAAGTCGGGTCACAGTATTACGGCCTTCTACATTCATTATTCCTGTATAACCAAGCGGGGTGTGGCCGAAGAGAACGAGCTTGTCTTCGCTTCGCGCGCAGATCGAAGCGGCTGCGGCCGCTTTTGCCAAAGGCACTCCTCTGCCGATCAACCTTGCTTCCGCCAGGTCTCGCCAGTGTAGGACGAAGTCTTTTGAGATGATGGGAACTATAGCACTGCTTCGGGAACTGGTTGTCAGAAGAGCCTTCCTGGACCCTGAAATACTTTTGTACCCCTCTG
This sequence comes from Blastocatellia bacterium, assembly GCA_022615215.1. Taxonomy (GTDB): domain Bacteria; phylum Acidobacteriota; class Blastocatellia; order UBA7656; family UBA7656; genus JAKEHD01. The sequence goes on along the minus strand of JAKEHD010000310.1, from coordinate 21,435 downwards.
TAATACCTTCGATGGTTTCGATAGGAACCGTCTGGCAGCCTGGACCGAGTGGCCCGGTCGCCTCAATGAAACGGCGTGCGACCGTCGCGTTTCCTATCGCTCTTATGTTCTTCGTCAAACCATCCCATTCATCCGCCGTCAAGGGGTTTCCTGTATGAACGAAATTTTGCATCGATCCGTAAAATAGCTCTTTCTTAGAGATTCGGTCTCAAATATTCGGCCCTCTTTGAATGAGATTTTGCATCAGGCCGTGATTATAGCCTATTGCCAGGACTATTTGTAATTCCCAATCTAGCCTGCTCCAGATTTTAATAGCAAAAAAGTTGACAAAACCTTTGATGCTGCCTAGCATAATGGTTGTGGTAGCTGCTATAACGAACATTCTTAAAGAGACCAGAAGTGAGATACTGGCGCGACTCAGGACGAAAAAGCGCATGACGGTTGAGGAGATAGCCTCTGCTGTGGGAGTGAGCAAAGTCAGCATTCGACGACACCTCGATTTATTGCGCCGGGATGGGCTGGTCGAATTCGATGTTGAGCGGCATGATCGCGGCAGACCCGGACACGTTTATTATCTTACGGACAAAGCCGAGATACTTTTCCCCACCGGCTATAATACATTCGCTCTCAATGTGTTGAGGCAGGTCAAGACGATGTTCGGCGAGCCTGCTGTAGCAAGGATATTTTGCGAACAGGCTGACGATCTCATCGCTTCACTTAAACCAAGACTTGAAGGTCTCGGTTTTGATGAAAGGGTCAAAAAGCTATGCTCACTTGTGAACGAGCGAGGCTACGATATCACGTTTCGCCGACTTCAGGACGGATCCTATTTGGTCAAGCAGCGCAATTGTCCTATGGTTGCGGTTGCCGCTTCTTACGATCAGATATGCAATGAGGAGTTGAGATTATACAGAGAGTTGCTTGAAACGGATGTCTTTCGTGAGTGCCGTATAGCTGCCGGGTCGCAGAGTTGTGATTATAGAATATTTCCGCCGGGGAAGCCCGGCAGCCTCAATATCCTGCGCTTGCAGATAGACAGGCAATTGAGGGATACAGAGGAATTATAAATGGCGAATGTTAATGAGGAAGCGGTGTTTGCGGCGTTGAGCACTGTCAAAGACCCTGATCTCCATCGCGATATAGTTGCGCTGAATTTTATACGTGATATGGAGATTCGAGGAGGGCAGGTTAAATTCAGACTCGTGCTGACCACCCCGGCCTGTCCTGTGAAGGAAAAACTTCAGGAAGCCGCTCGTGAAGCTGTCCTCGGCGTGCCGGGAGTTGAAGGGGTCGATATAAAGATGGAAGCCGAAGTGCCGAAAGGACGCGGGATGGGCGACAAGCAGTCGATTCCGGGGGTTCGAAACATCGTCGCCGTCAGTTCCGGCAAGGGCGGTGTAGGGAAGTCGACTGTGGCCGTCAACCTGGCCGTCGCTCTGGCCCTTCGCGGCGCAAGGGTCGGATTGCTGGATACGGATGTATACGGGCCGAATGTGCCGATAATGATCGGTCTCACCAAAGAGCCTGTGATTCGCGGGCAGAAAATCCTCCCGCACGAAGCCCATTCGATCAAGGTGATGTCGCTGGGATTTTTGAACCCTGGAGACAAGCCTGTGATCTGGCGCGGCCCTATGTTGCATACGCTTGTGCGACAGTTCCTTTATGATGTGGAATGGGGCGAGCTTGATTATCTGGTCATAGACATGCCGCCCGGCACGGGGGACGCCCAACTCAGCCTCGCCCAACTGGCCCCGGTCCAGGGGGCTGTGCTCGTTACCACGCCTCAAGAGGTGGCTATGGCCGATGTGCGCAAGGCGTTCAATATGTTCGAGCAGGTCCACATCCCTGTGCTCGGCATAGTTGAGAACATGAGTTACTTCGTTTGCAGTAATTGCTCGGAGCGGCACTACATCTTCGGCTCAGGGGGCGGGGAAGAACTGGCCAATCGCTTTAGAACGAATCTGCTCGGCCGTATTCCTCTGTCAACAAATGTGCGCGAATCCGGCGACAACGGAGTGCCTGTGGTGATCGGAGAGCCTGACAGCCCGCAGGCCGAAGCCTTTATGCATATAGCCGATAATGTCGCTGCTCAATTGAGTATAGCTGCGATGAAGGGAGGGGGATTGCCTGTCATAAATATGGGCGATTAACCCCTGCCGAAAGAAGACGGAGTTGAAAACTCGGCTCGATGGCATTTATAATGCGTCTTCCAGTGGAGGTTGGCGAGTTGGGAAATCGAAGGATGTCTCTTGATCTCTCAGTAACGCGGGAGCAGGTCGAAAAGGTTCTTGATCGCATTCGCCCTGCGCTTCACGCAAATGGGAACGATGTGGAATTGAGCGGCATTGAGGGAACCAATGTGCGAGTGACCTTGATAGGCCGGTTCGAATCGGGAACGGGTTCTATGATAGCCTTGAGGTTGGGGCTTGAGCGGTCCCTGCGCGAGGCGATTCCTGGGATCGGAGAAGTGATCGCCGACCCCGCTGAAACAGGTGAAATGCCTTATACTGAATAATGAATTATGAAGGAGAGGAAGGACAGATGAGCACTACGACACAGGTGAATCTTTCATTGACGGAGACAGCCATCAATGAGGTGAAGAAGTTTATCGAGGCCGAAAACGCCGGACCCGAAGCCGGCCTGCGAATAAGGGTTGTGCCCGGCGGGTGCAGCGGGTTTTCGTACTCTATGCAGATCGAAGATGCTCCCCGCCAGGGCGACGAGATTCTCGACCATGGCGGACTCAGGGTATTCGTAGACATGTTTTCGCGCCAGTACCTTGATGGCGTCCAGGTCGATTACGTTACCTCGGTCATGGGGTCCGGTTTTACATTCAGCAATCCGAATGCGTCCGGCAGTTGCGGCTGCGGCAGTTCGTTTTCAGTCTGATCCGGCAGGCGGCCCGTTTTGCCGGACGGATATTTTGAGTGCCTGATACGTTTTGGGTGTGGGCGCGCGAAGTCGCCGCGCGCCCGCCTGAAACCTTTAAGGCCGCCTCGTAATCGCCAATTTGGCCTTTTCGGATTGGCGAATTCAAGCATCAACCTTTCGAAAGCGGCCTGCAAGAAGTCTTTCTATGCGTGCATCTTGACCCGACTTTTCGCTGTTTTGCGCGCAAGGGAATGATTCTGTGCGGCGCGTTCCTGATGATCTAGTGCCAGGCGAGTTTGCGCGCATCTCCGCGATTATCGCTTAATCCGTTGCGGGAAATTTGTTTATGACCTTCCGTCCGAAATTCAGATCATCTGAAAACAATCTAGCTTCGATCTTCTATACATCTTCGCTCCGGTTGACACCAGGCGATGGGAGATTTATAGTAGGCGCTCTTGAGCCAGCCGCATCATTTGCCTCTGTGTTCACATTGAGAAGTTGTCAAACCATCAACCGTCTTAAGGAGGGCGTATGCTACCAGCGTTAATCTTCGATCTGCCGATGTTGTTTGCACAGACAGTATTGGTCGCCTTACAGGACATAAAGATTCTCTGGCCAACAAGTTGGGAAACGCACATTGAGATGATTTTAAGATGGCTTCATTTCCTCGCCGGAATCACCTGGATAGGCCATCTATACTTCTTCAACTTCGTCAACGCCAATGTGATGAAGGCTCTCGACGGGCCGACCAAAGGGAAGGTGATTCCGCAATTGATGCCGCGCGCCCTATGGTGGTTTCGCTGGGGAGCGGCGATAACGGTGCTTGCGGGTGTAATTTATTACATCATCATTTTGCACTCGGAGCCGAATACCTGGCCGACTTTCTTCAAATGGCTGGTCGTCGTGTTGGTGATCTTTGCGATAATCTACGGCCTGTTGCAACCGCTTTCGGGCGCGCTCAATAATGGCTGGATCCTTGCCGTTATCGTCGCCCTTCTGATGATCATTATGGCGATAGTATTGCTTATGATCATCGGCGGTGAAGGGCCTACGCGAGCAGGAACCGTTCAACCGCCGAGCAGTCGCTCGATGTCGATAGCCATAGGCGGAGGTATGGGAGTCATAATGATGCTGAACGTATGGGGCATCATCTGGCCTCATCAGAAGCGTATAATCGCCTGGACTTATAACAATGCCGAAAATGGCACGGAAATCCCCGCCGAGTCAGCAAAGCTGGCGCGCAGGGCGTTTTTGGCCTCGCGCATGAACACCTGGCTGTCGATTCCCATGCTATTTTTCATGGGCGCTGCCCAGCACTTTACCCTGTTCGTTAATAAGTAACGGAAGTCGGTCGGGCCTCTTTAGTCTGATTTGCTGAAAAAGCTGATTGTTTGAAGCGCGCCGGGGTTGATTCGGGCGTGAAGATATTTCCGACAGACTTTCAGAGCGATATGTGATGAAGCGGTTCCTTTCTGTTCCAGGGAACCGCTTCAAATGTTTATAGGAGATAGATCAGGAGTTACTTTAAGAGTCGGTGCGCCGACCTTTAAAGTGTCGCGTTAAGATTCGGGCGGCTTGAGAGACTGCTGAAAGGAGCCTTGATTCCCCGGTCTTCGCGCGAGGCGTGTTATAGTTGATTTGCAAAACCGCAATCGACAGGAGAGTGATTATGGGTGAGATAGCACAGGGCAAATTGCAGAGGACGCCTCTTTACGATTGTCAAAAAGAATTGGGCGCAGACTCTGCCGAGTTTTTCGGCTGGGAGATAGCCCGATGCTTCAGCGGTCGCAGTGAGGAGCACCGCTCCGTGCGCGATTCCGTCGGGTTGATAGACCTGTCATTTTACGGAGCGATAAAGATCGGCGGAAAAGAATCCGTTCAGTTCCTCAATGGCCTGGTCACCAACGACGTGAAGACTCTCGCGAAAGGCAAGGGGATGCGAGCGGCCTTTTTGACCGGGCACGGGAAGGTAAAAGCTCTTTGCCGAGTCCTCTGCTTTGATGAAGGGGAATACCTGATCGTCAACGACCCGCAGACTCACGAACAGATCTATAAATACATCTTTCCGTTTTCGTACGCGGGCGATTTCAAGGTCGAAGAATGTTCCGACCTCTACCGCATTCTATCGGTTCAGGGCCGGAAATCTCTTCTCGTGATGAAAGAGGTCTGTTTCGAGCCGGTGCCCTCGCTCGCCGAACACGAATGGATAAAGACCATAATAGCAGGTCAGCATGTTATGGTCGTGAGGGCGTCGCATACCGGCGAGTTGGGTTATGACATACTGGTTCCGGCAGACGGGTTGAAAGATGTTTGGGACTTCCTGTTGTTGAAGGGAAGCTTTCATTCGATCGTTCCATTCGGCCTCGATGCGCTCGACTCGTTGAGAATCGAGGCGGGGATACCTGTTTATGGGGTCGATGTTGATGAGAGCAATATGATGTTAGAGGTGGGGCTTGCTGATGCTGTCAGTTACAAGAAGGGATGCTATACGGGCCAGGAAGCGGTCGCAATGGCTACCTATCGCGGCCATATCAGCAAGAAGCTGACCGGACTGACTCTGACAGGCGATAAAGCGCCCTCGCCCGGAGACAAGGTTTCAAAAGATGGTAAAACTATCGGCTATGTTACGAGCGCCATTCGCTCCGAGACGCTTGGGACGGTCATAGCGATGGCCTATATCAAGTATGGTTTTTTCGATCCCGGCACAGAAGTTGAAATAAATACGTGGGACGAATATTTAACTGGTTCGGTCGTGGAACTACCTTTTTATAAAGCAGTTTAGGGCGAATAGCTGAACTGACACTTCGACTCTTCCAAGGTTTTACTTGAGCCTGAAAAATTGTCCATACAGGCCCGGTTACACCGCTGCTTGTTTTGACTTGCGCCGATGCTTTGATCTACTATCTGCTTTTTGCGAAAACCCGATCACCGCTATTTATCCTCGTGAGGTATGAAGATTGAAAAAGATCGCGCGCGCGCTCATAAGCGTATCCGACAAGACAGGACTCGTGGAATTTGCCCGCTGTTTGAACAGGCATTCGGTCGAACTGGTCTCGACCGGGGGGACGGCGAGGACTTTGAGAGATGCCGGTCTCGATATTCGAGATGTGTCCAACCTGACGGGGTTTCCAGAAATCCTCGGCGGACGGGTGAAGACCCTGCATCCGAAAGTGCATGGCGGCATTCTCGCCATACGCGATAGCGAAGAACACCGTCAACAGGTCGAGCAGAACCAACTCGAATACATAGACATGGCGGTTGCGAATCTATACCCGTTCGGCGAAACCATCGCTCGCCCGGACGTTACGGTCGAAGAGGCCATCGAAAATATAGATATTGGCGGCCCGGCGATGATTCGTTCGGCGGCAAAGAATTTTGAAGATGTGGCAGTGGTCGTTTCCCCGGCCGATTATGCGGCCATAGCTGAAGAGATGGATGCAAACGAGGGAAGGCTGTCGCGCCTCACGAGGCTTGAACTTGCCCGCCGCGCATTCGAGATGACCGCTCGATACGATGCCTCTATATCGCAATTCCTCATAGACTCTGTATCGCTGGACGCCGAAACCGAAACTCTGCACGTTAATAAAACCTCCAACCTGTCGGCCCGTTTCATACTGTTTGCCAGAAAAGAAACCGATCTGCGATACGGCGAGAACCCACATCAGAGGGCCGCTCTTTATCTGCCCTACGGCTCGGAGCAGGGGATTGCGACGGCTGAAAAGCTTCAGGGCAAGGAACTCTCTTACAACAACCTTATAGATATGGATGCCGCGTGGTCTCTGGTATCGGAATTCGCAGACACTTCTTGCGCGATCATAAAGCATACGAACCCGTGCGGCGCTGCGATGGGTAGAGACACGCGCGAGGCGTTTGAGAAAGCGCGAGCAACTGACCCCGTTTCGGCTTTCGGCGGGATCATCGGTTTCAACCACCCGGTCACGGAGTCCGCAGCGCGGGCTATCGCCGAGACTTTTTTCGAGGCCATCGTCGCGCCGGATTACGAATCAAGCGCGCTCGAAGTCCTCGCCTCGAAAAAGAACCTGCGCGTGATGCGAATGGGAGAACGTCAGGGGCGACTTGCGCCTTACGATATCAGAATGATCGGCGGCGGACTGCTGGTTCAGGACCGAGACCTCGGCGTGCTGGATGATTCGAGCGTTCGCGTCGTGACTGAAAGAGAGCCGTCTGAAGAAGAGATGCAGGCTTTGCGGTTCGCGTGGATAATAGCCAAGCACGTCAAATCGAACGCCATCGTGTATGCGCGAGACGGACAACTCATAGGCGTAGGCGCGGGCCAGATGAGCCGGGTCGATTCGGTAAAGATAGGAGCGATGAAAGCTCAACTTCCGCTTGAGGGATCGGTGGTTGCTTCGGACGCCTTCTTCCCTTTTCGCGATGGGATAGATGAAGCGGCGCGTTCGGGCGTGACCGCAGTTATTCAGCCGGGAGGGTCAGTGCGCGATGAAGAGGTTATAGCCGCCGCAAACGAGCATAATCTCGCTATGGTCTTTACAGGGATGCGCCACTTCAAGCATTGATCCGAGCGGATTGGCGAAATCAAAAGGGAGACCTATTCCTCAAGCCGTTGAATCGCGCAACCATTTGAGGTAGTCCTCCGAGCCGCGTTCGATCTTCAATGCAACGACTTCGGGCGTGCTGTAGCTGTGAAGCTCTTTTACTCGACGCTCAAGCGCCGCGTATCGCTCATCGGTCGTCTTGATTATAAGGAGTGATTCGCCGTCGCGCGTGACCTTGCCTTCCCACCAATAGATCGATTCTATAGCCGGGACTAAATTGACGCAGGCGGCCAGCCTCTCGGCGACGATCATTTCGCCAAGGCGTGCGGCCTCGGCGGTGTTTGGCGCGGTTACGAAGACTATCAACTCGCAATTCATCGGGAAGACCTCGACCGGAGAATAAACGGAATAGACAGGACATTCTCTTACAGTATTGAATGCCCTGTCTACTCCGCGTTCCCGGTTTCGGTCTTACTGCGAGCTTCCGGTCGAGGCTGTGATGATCGATTTGGTCACCGAATCATCGCGCAGGTCTTTCGTTCCCATCATGAAAGATCGCACCCATTGGGTGAACATGTAGTTCTCTTCAAAGAATGGGAAGTGGCCGCTGTGTTCCATCACCACGAGCTTCGAGTGAGGTATCTCTTTGGCCATCTCGACCGAGTGATTTACCGGTGTGACTAAATCATGGCGTCCGCCGATGATGAGCGTGGGCGCTTTGATCTCGCTCAACCGGGCGCGAACATCGAATCTTCCCTCTTCGCTTGCCAGAACCATTTTTCTTGCCAACATATCGAAGTAGGCCGCATAGACGCCGCCGTCGAGTGTGGCCGCGTCGGGCACGTGACGAAAATAGTGCGGATAGAGCGCGCGGTAGCGTTTGCGCACCCGGTCGCAAGGTGTGTTCGCGCCTGAGCTGCCTTCGTTGGAATAGTATGCGGTTTTTTCATCCGGCGAGAGAACCTTTACGAGGCGACTTTCGACTTCGGCGGGGCCTTCGATCATGCCCGATGTGCTGGTCAATATAAGGCGTTTCACTTTGTCGGGGTAACGCAAGGCGTAATTGAGCGCGATTGCACCTCCGAAACTATGGCCAAGCAGGGTGACGCGCGTGAGATCGAGCGATTGACGCAGCGCGTCCAGATCATCGGCCATTTCGTCCAGCGATACAGGCTTGTGCGGAGATAGAGAGCTTGACATATCGGCCCTGCGGTCGAAGAAAACAAGCTTTGCGTACTGTGCCAGGTTCGACAGCATCGGATGAAAATACTCATGAGGAAGGCCAGGCCCGCCATGCACGACTACGACTGTCTCCTGCCCGTCGCCTTCCATATCGTAAAGCAATTCCAGCCCGTTGGATTGAAAATAACCGTATCTTACGCCTGGTATCCATACGTGATGGAAAGAGGAAAAAGTCTCTGCTGTTCCCGGCACGGCCCTCCTGGATGAATAGGCCATAGAAAGGCATTCGAACTCGGCTCTCGTAGGCCCTTCCTGCGCGCGGGCTAAAGGCGCAAGCCCCATCGCTATTAAAAAGAGAATGAAATTGCGGAAAACAATCTTCATGACAGACCCCCTCTTTGTATGCGGGCGGCAAATATGCTTCCGGCTTCCAGGGCGATGGAAGTCAGCGCGCGGCAGACGGAAGCTCTCCGGCCTGCATTATTCGTCTTCGTCTTGCTCTTGATCGGTAGGGGCAGGTGATTCTGCGTCGAAGTATGCCTCGTATAATTCTATTGCGCGGGAGATGTCTCGCTCGTCGACCATTACTACGACTTCCTGTGAAAAGCTGCCGGGTATCACGGCGAAATCGCCTCCCTGAACGAAACAGCGTATATCGTTTTCGCCGAGCAGATTGCAGACCAACTCGGCCTCGGCGCTCGTCTTGAACGATTGAAGCGGAACGGGTTCGCCCTCGTCACGGTCGTGCAGAAGGTTTTCAGGCGTCAACTCCGGCACAAGCTCCATGTCGCAATCCGGGCAAACCGTAATGCCTTCTCTATATTCAGCTTCACAATCAGGGCAAAATGCCATTCATCCCCCAAGCTCCGGGATGTTCGATACCCGGAGGTCGAATATGATTGCTGGACCGTTTCAGGCCCGCGTTTATGATATTATCCCGGACGTATATGCGCAATAGTAATGTCGCAGATTGACACCGCCTGCGGTTTCAACTACTCTTGCCATTATGAACAACGAAGACACAACCCAGAAGCTCCCCGAAGGCTTCGAGCGTATCCTTGCCCGGCTCGATTCATTCGAGCAAAATATGAACGCGCAGATGGATTTATTCAAGCGCGATATGACCGCGCGTATGGATTCATTCGAGCAGAACATGACCGCGCGCGTGGATTCATTCGAGCAGAATATGACCGAACGTATGAACTCATTCGAGCGCAATATGAACGCGCGTATGGACTCGTTCGACCAACGCCTGACGGCGCTTGAAGAAAAGGTCGAGCAGCGACTTCTGGAGACCCGGCCCGTATGGGAAGCGGTTTTGGCGCAACTCACAGAGGCGCAAAACGATATCCGAGACATCAAATACAGACTGCGCGCGCTCAACGATAACATACTAACCGTCATTGCCGAGAAGAGGCACCTTGAAGACCGGGTTGATAAGCTGGAGCATCAGCCATCTTGATCGGCATTGTCAATCATTGCGGACGTGGCTTTCTACAACGATAAATTGATAGTTGGGCAGCGAATGAGTGTATTCTTTTGGTGATGAGCAAGTCGAAGAAAAAGCCCAAAAAGCCCACTGGCACCATCGGGCCGATCATTATCACTCCTCATGATCGGAGTGCGGAGTTCTGTCCCATCGACTTTCCGACAGACAAAGCTGAAGTCGAGCGTTACATTGTGCCGTTCGTGATCGACGGGCTTAGGAAAACTGGAACGAACTTCTATAAGCTTGTGGAGAACCCTATTCAGAATCCGGAGGATGACTTCGACTTCACACTTCCAACAGAATCAGGTAAGGAGTATCTGGAGCTCATGGAAGTGGCTGCTCTTGACCACTTTGGGAAGTTCTATGACGCCGCTCCCGCGAGCTACAACCACGGGGAATTGGCCGACCATGTCTACACAAAACTTATGGCGAAAGCCAAGAAGTATGGATCTCTTTCCCACGTTCCTGTGCATCTCCTTCTGTACACAACAGATTGGCGATTCCGCCTGAGCCAGAAAGTGCTTGCACTCCTCGCATATTGGTGCCTCAGACGTGAGCACTCGTTTAAAACGATCCTCTATTTTGTGCCCGACGACGCCACGCACGGCGAGGTAAAGATTCTATATCCAATCGCCAGTGAGAGCCTCGCCAACTTTGACGAGCAGGCCGCGCGGAACACCAGATCGATTATTGGCGACCCAACAAGACTCCAGGTAAACCCAGACGGAAGTGTAGAAATTCCGCTAGGTCCACTTAGGCGAGAATGATTGCGGCTTTCGCAAGCGTGCTGCCTAGCCATAGGCTGGATGGACGCACTTGAAGTCGCGTCGGTCAGCTTTGTCGGGTATCCTTCAATCTCGCAGCCATCGCCCTTCATAAATGACCTCGGCCGGACCTGTCAGCGCCACGTGGTTGTCATGCTGCCACTCTACCTGAAGGATGCCTCCCGCCGTATGCACCCGAACACTGCGCCCGGTCAATCCGTTCAGCATAGCCGCTACGCCCGAGGCGCACGAGCCTGTCCCCGAAGAGAGCGTCTGCCCGACGCCCCGCTCCCAGAAGCGGACCTCGATCTCTTCGCTTGAGAGAACACGCACAAACTCCACGTTGGTCCTGTTGGGAAAGACCCGTTGGCCTTCGATGAGCGGTCCCATCTCGGATATGTCTATACGGTCGAGGTCCGACACGAAGACCGTGCAGTGCGGGTTGCCCATAGACACACAAGTTACTTCTAGTTCTTCATCGCCCAGGTTCAAGGGATACCTTACAACCCGCTCAAGAGGTTCGGGAAGCGACATCGGAAGGTCGCTGCTCTTTAGCACAGGCTCCCCCATATCGAACTGAAATTCGAAGTGCGTGCCCTCCCGATCAATCAAACGCCCGCGCTTTACGCCCGCAGCCGTCGCTATCCTTATTTCAGGTTCGCTCCAAATCTCGCGGTAGTATATAAAGGCTGCGGCGCAACGTGTGCCGTTGCCCGATATTTCGGCTTCGCTGCCGTCGGCGTTGAAGATTCGCGATGCGAAGTCCGAATCATCTTGAGAAGACGGGCTGACGAAGACCACGCCGTCGGCACCTGCGCCGAAGTTTCTCTCACATAAGGTTTGTGAGAGTTCGCCCTCGCCTCTCAGTTCGCGCACATCTTCGACCTTGACGATTAAAAAGTCATTGCCCAGCCCTTGAAGTTTCATAAATTCCATAGCCATCATCGGTCCTCCCGGAGTTCTGGCGAGTCAAGTTCTGCTTGTAAATTAGAGCTTGACTCGATTGCTTCACTATGATACCTTCCACCCTTCCAAATAATGATTCTATCGGACCAATCGAAAGGAGCGTAAACTTTGGCAAGCCTCCAAGCTCGAAGTCCTTTACGCAATAATCACCCGCTGATCTTCCTGAATAAATTAGTCTCTCTCATCGCATTCATCATACTCTTCGGCGCTGGATGGGTGGTCCTCAGTTATATGAAGACCGAAATGGCCGTCGGCGACGCGCCCGAAAAGAAGTCCTCGCCCGCTATGACGAATGCTGCGGCGTCTTCAGTTCCAGCCCGCAAAGACGATTCCCCCGATGTGAAGAGACTGTCGGCTCCGGTCAGGCTGGTTTATTCATGCACGGGTGACAATGAGTTTTACCATGCCTCGACCCATCTGCCCTCGCGTTGCCAGCGTAGCGCGCTCAGCGAAGAAGCCGCCCTGCGGCGCGGTCTCAAACCCTGTCGAAAGTGCATGCCTGAGTAGCAGGATTGCGCCACATCCTATTATTCGTTTGCAAGTAACCGCCGAGGCATCTCCGCCTCTTCGAAATGGGTAATGGCGCGCAGTTCGCGAAATCTCGCATTGATCTCGTCATAAGTCAGGCGGCGCGTGCGCTCGCAACTGAACTCTTCGACATTGAACGACGCCATGACCGAACCATAAATCACCGCCCGCCTGACCGCTGCTTCATCGTCCGCGTTGGTCGCCGCGAGGTATCCCATGAAGCCGCCCGCGAAGCTGTCTCCCGCCCCGGTCGGGTCGAATACGTCTTCGAGCGGATAAGCGGGCGTGGCGAAGTACGAATTTTTAGTGAAAGTGGCCGCGCCGTATTCGCCGCGTTTGACCACGAGCCGTTTGGGGCCGAAAGAGAGTATCAAGCGGGCCGCGCGCACGAGGTTCGATTCCTGAGCCAGTTCCCTCGCCTCTGTGTCATTGATTATGAGAATGTCTATGCACTTTAGCATCTCCCGAAGCTCTTCGGGCGTCTTTTCAATCCAGTAATTCATGGTATCGGCGGCAACGAGCCGCGCCTTCGATTGATTGCGCACCTCGATCTGCAAGCCTGGCTGGATGTTCCCCAAAAAGAGATATGGCGTTTCGCGCGCTGCCTCAGACAGTGTGGGTTTGAAATCGGCGAAGACGTTCAGTTGAGTATCGAGCGTGTGTGCGACGTTGAGGTCATAGCCGTACTCGCCTTTCCAGAAAAAGCTGCGCTGGCCCGGCACTCGCTCAAGGTCGGATATATCTATCCGGCGCTCGTGAAACAGGGCTTCCTGCTCCGGCCCGAAATCTTCTCCCACGACGGCGACCACGCGCACATCCGTAAAAAAAGAAGCGGCGACGCTGAAATACATCGCCGCTCCTCCTATTACTTTCTCTCTTTCTCCGAAAGGCGTCTTCACCGAGTCGAATGCCACCGACCCTACGACAAGAATCGACATTTACAGTTTCACCTCATTGGTTGTTAATGAAAGCCGCAGCGCGAAGGATGCGAATAACATCGCTCGGAAAGGCGCGTATTCTCTCTGACCCCTGCGGCGCTTCAGTTAGCGTTTCCCTCTTTGTCAGGTTCGACCTTTAGCTCCGCGAGGCGCGCGCGCGCTTTTTCAGTGAACTCGCTGCCGGGATACTCCTTCAAGAGCTTCTTGTAGTAATCGACAGCCTCTTCATTTTTGTTCAATTTCAGATGCGCTTCGCCCATCCAGTAGAGAACCTCATCCATTCGTGAGAAGTCGGGATAGGTATCTATGATCTCCTGCAAGCGATCGCGCGCGCCCTCAAAAGCCTTGCGCCTCGTTATGTTCCATCGCGCGACCTCAAGGTTATGCTTGGCGAAGGTCTCAAGCGCGGGGTCGCGAATGGGTTCCAATCGCTTGCCTGTCTGCTGGGCAGCGATCCCAGGATCGATGATCGCCGCCGTCAGAATGAACGTAAAAGCCAGGGTGATGAACTTCGTGCCGAACATGACGTACTACCTCGAAATCAGTTTAACAATCCATAGCGTGAAGTCGCCTGCCACGAGAAGGGGGATAAAATGCGACTGTCACGTCCTGGAAATCAAGTTGACTACATTCAGGAATCGAAATAAAATCCTCCGTGAATACGGATGCGACTCCAACCCCGGAAAGGCTGAAAGTGCTGTCCGGTCGAAGGCATCGCGGCTCTTTGAAACTCTTGCTAGGTGGTTGTTGAGGGTAGTCCTTAACGTAAAAGCTAGAACGCCGAAGTAGAGAATCACAATCAATTCCTTTTGGCAAGGAACGGCGGTCGGGCAGACCGTTGCTGCGCCAGGAGGCGGAGTCGTTGGACCCGCCGTTGAATGGTGAATCTGCGGAAGTCGTTGGACTTCAGGAGATGTTGTGGGAGATTGTAAGATCGTTTGGACCACAGCTACTCACGCATTCCTTTTGAGGAATCCCCTCCCTTTAGGGCGGGCGAGGATGTCAAGTATTTGCCCACGATCTCCTTCAACCGCTCTCTGGCTTCGGGGGTGATCTTGTCGGGCGATGTAATGATAGCATGGCGGAGAGCCTGGCCGCACTTGCATGCGCGTTCCCGCCCGGCCAATCGCTCTACTGCCGAAGCGATAAGCTTTTGCGCGTTCTCCGCGTTGCGGTTCAGGTATTCGATTATCATCTCGACCGTCACAGAGTCATGGTCCGGGTGCCAGCAATCGTAATCGGTCACGAGCGCAACGGTCACGTAACAGATTTCGGCCTCGCGCGCGAGCTTCGCTTCCTGAAGATTCGTCATCCCGATGACGGACATCCCCCACGAGCGATAGACATCCGACTCGGCCCTTGTAGAAAATTGAGGGCCTTCCATGCATAGATAAGTCCCGCCGCGATGAATGTCTATGCTGGAAAGTTCCGCTCTCGCTACGCTATCGAGCAGGTCGCAGAGGTCTTCGCAAACGGGATGAGCGAGGGCGACGTGCGCGGCTATGCCGTCGCCGAAGAATGTAGAAACGCGATGGCGTGTGCGGTCGAAGAACTGATCGGGAAAGACTATGTCCATGGGCTTGAGTTCTTCGCGCAGCGAGCCGACGGCGCTCGCGGATATGATTCGCTCGACGCCGAGCATCTTCATCGCGTATATATTGGCGCGGAAAGGAATCTCGGTCGGTAGTAATCGGTGCCCGCGCCCGTGTCGCGGAAGGAAAGCCACGCGGCTACCCGCAATGTTGCCGGTTATGAAAGCGTCCGAAGGCTTGCCGAACGGCGTGTCTAAGGTGATCTCTTCAACCTCTGTGAGAGCTTCCATCTGGTAGAGGCCGCTCCCGCCTATCACTCCTATCTTTATCTGTGACAATCTGGTTGCCTCCTAAAAAACAGTGGTCAGTGGTCAGCAGAAATGATGAATGCAGAATAATGAACGATGAATATGAAACTCCCTGTTCATCATTCATCGTTCATCGTTCAAAAATCAGCGCCCCATCATTCATGACCTGAACGGCTCCTTTCACACCGGCTCGACTTCAATCTTACCGTCGCGCTCACGGAGTCGGCCGAGGGGCGTGCGCGGGTCATGATAGAAGACGCACGTCCATTTCTCGCTTATGGCTTTCGGCAGAAGTCGTTTCTTCTGTTCGAGCGTCTCGACCGGGTAGAGGTCGAATCCCATCACCCATGCCGGCGGGATGTGCGCCGTCGTGGGTATCAGGTCGGCGAAGACGAATGCCGTCTCGCCCTCTGAGTCTATGCGCACACACTCAAGGTCGCGGTTGTGGCCTGAGACCTTGATCGCGCGAATGCCTGGGACTATCTCCGCGTCGCCCTCTATCAGGTCGAAAAGGCCCGCTTCTGCGACGGGTTCGAAATCCTCTGCGACGTAACTTGCGCGGTCGCGTTCGTGCGGCGAGCGCGCGTGTTCCAACTCGCCGCGCTGAACTACGTAGCGCGCGCGCGGGAATGCCGGAACCGGTCGCCCGTCACGCTCAATGGTGTTTGTGCCCGCGTGGTCGAAGTGCAGATGAGTGTTGATGACGACATCTATATCTTCGGGAGCGAGACCCTTTTCACTGAGTCGGGTTAAGAGGTCCGTTTCATCGGTGAGCGCGTACCTGTCGCGGGAGCGGCCGTCCCATTTGCGGCCCATGCCTGTGTCTACAAGGACGTTTTCGCGGCCCGTTCGGACGAGCAGGCAATTGAGGCCGAGGCGTATTCGGTTGCGCTCGTCAGGCTCGAAGTATCGCTCCCACACCACGCGCGGGACCACGCCGAAGATCGCGCCTCCATCGAGCGCGAACGTGCCGTCCGAGACGACTTCGATTTCGAACGAGCCCAGTTTCATAGCATCCGGTTGGAGAGTGTGAAGAGCGGGGGATGAAACCGAGCGGTCCATCCCCCTGCATAAATTTTCAATCACTGATTTTGAGCCGGCGGCGCGACCTGTGACGGCGCAGGTTGAATCGCAGGACTCGGCGGCGCTTCTATATTGAAATCCTCGGCTATCTCAACGCTGCTCGCAGCCACTATCTCATCGAGATGTTTCAGTATCTTCGCCTGCTTTATCTCTCCGGCAATCTTCTGTTTGGTTTGAGGATCGCTGAGAGCCGATGCATCGATTGCGTCGACCTTGATTATGTGGAACCCGAACTGGGTCTCTACCGGGTCGCTGATCTCTCCGGGTTTCAGGGCGAAAGCGGCTGACAGGAATTCGGGCACGAACTGTTCGTCCCTTGTGATTATGCCGTAGCTGCCGCCATTATCTTTCGAGCCCGGATCATCCGAATTTTCCGCTGCGAGTTTTACGAAGTCCTCGCCTTTGCGAATGCGGTCGAGTATGGACTGGGCTTTCTGGCGGGCTTCCTCTTTTGACAGGACTTTGGGGGTATCCTTCGCATCCTCTTTTTTATCGGCTGTCGGGGAAGGGGGCGGAGGGCTCGTGCCGATGAGGATATGGCGGACATTCCTGAATTCGTCTTCGTGTTCTTTGAGGTACTGTTCCATTTCAGCGTCGTTTTCAGTCTCGCCGAGGTTTTCCTGATAATCGCGCACGTAAGCCTGATAGAGGAACTGGTTCCGGCTCAGTAGTACCTGAATCTCCGCGAACTTTTCGCTTTCGAGTCCTGCCTGCCGGGCAAGTTCTGCCAGCACTTTGATTTGCCCGTATTGTTTTTTGATCCTTTCGCCCTGCGGTCCCTGAGCCTCTTCTTTGAGTTTAGGATCGATCTCCATGAAAGATTTGAAATCGTCTGGATGATCTTTATGGTATTGGTTCACTTCCTCGTCGCTCACCTGTCTGTCGGGGTTCTTCTGCAAGAAAATCTGGCCCAGTACGCTATCGGGTATAATAGTGAGTTCCGACTTTATTTCGGGGCGTTCGGCAAAGCCTTTTGACTCTGCATACTGGCCGACCGCTATTATCCTCTTGAGATTCTTTACGAGTTTCTTCTTCTCTTCCGGGTCCGAAGCGAGTTGTTGCAGTTGTGTGGGAGGAAATATTTCTTTGATCCACATCTCCATATCCTGCGCCGAAAGGCTGACAGTTGTTGGCGAGGAGATGGACTGCTGTGCAAGCAATGCTGCTCCCGCGAGCAGGGCCACGACAACGATGGCCGCAATGACTTTTCCTGATGGTTTCATATAAGTTTTTCAACCTCCTTTTTAAGTTCTCGCCTTTTCGACCAGTTCGACGAGAACACCGCTTGCGCTCGCCGGGTGTAGAAAGGCAACCAGCTTGCCCTCAGCGCCGCGCCTCGGGTAGCCGTCGAGCACCCTGACGCCGTGCGCTTTGAATCGATCGATTTTCGATTGCAGGTCTTCGACCTCGTAGCATATATGATGCAGCCCCTCGCCCCGTTTGCGGATGAAACGGCCGACCGTAGTATCGTCGGAAATTGGCTCCAGCAGTTCTATGCGCGACTCTCCGACCGGCAGGAGGGCGACATGCACCCCCTGGTCTTCGATAGTTTCAGTTTCGGCGATCTCAAGTCCGAACGCATCCAGGTAGAACTTGCTGGAGTCCTCGATCGAACGAACCGCTATTCCAAGATGATCTATTTTCATAATTTCGCAGATGGTTTCCTTTGTGACATATATCTACTGGCCGTTGATTCCGAGGCGCGAGATTATCTCGTCTACGACCGAATAGGGATCGCGCCTGCGCTCTGCGACCGACCGGGCCATGTCTCGCAATTCCTCTCCGGTGACGCCCCTGTCGAGTGCAAGCTTCAAGAGCCTGTCTCTGAGCATCTCTATTATCCGGTATTCGGCCACGCTTGCTCGGCGGTCGTCGCCCGGCTTTCGCGTCGAATCCGAGAAAGCCGCATAGTCTCGAATCGCTTCCGCAAGCTCATCTATCCCGCCGTCTTCTGTGGCGACGGTCTTGACTATGGGAGGTTTCCATCCGTCGCGCCTCTCCGATATAGAGAGCAGCGATTCAAGTTCGCGCTCGGTCCTGAGCACTCCCTCGCGATCCGCTTTATTGATTGTGAAGACATCGCCGATCTCCATAATGCCCGCTTTGATGGCCTGTATGTCGTCGCCCATGCCGGGTACGAGCACAACCACCGTAACATCGGCCGCCTTCACTATATCGACTTCATCCTGGCCTACACCTACAGTCTCGACGAGCACCTTATTATACCCGGCGGCATCGAGTATAGCTACCGCATCGACGGTAGCTCGCGCAAGACCGCCGAGGTGCCCGCGCGCCGCCATGCTGCGTATGAATATGCCTGGGTCGCAGGCCATGTTCTGCATGCGTATTCGGTCGCCGAGTATGGCCCCGCCCGTGAAAGGGCTTGAGGGGTCTACGGCTATAATGCCGACCTTTTCATCGAGTGAGCGATAATGCGCAGCGAGGCGGTCTACGAGGGTGCTTTTGCCCGCGCCGGGCGCGCCCGTTATCCCTATGACGAGCGCCTTGCCCGTGTGAGGAAATATCTCTTTCAATAATTCGATAGCGTCGGGGCGCGCCGATTCGACCGCGCTGATGGCGCGGGCTATCAACCGCTTGTCTCCGCTTATGATCTTTTCTGTCAGGCTCATTCTTTGTCAGCGGTACGTGGTCCGTTGTCCGGCAGCGGAGCGTGGTCGCGTAATCGCGTAGCCGCTCCTATGTACGCTTCTGTCCGTTGCATTTCTTCCAGGGCCTGGAATAAAAGAACGACGGACAACGGACACATCACACATCACGCATCACGCTCTCAGTATCTGCCGGGCGATGACCGTGCGTTGCACTTCGCTCGTGCCCTCTCCGATGGTGCAGAGCTTCGAATCGCGCCAGTATTTTTCGGCCGGGTAATCCTTGATATAGCCATAGCCGCCGTGTACCTGGACCGACTGTTCAGCTGCGCGCACGGCCACTTCGCTCGCAAATAGTTTGGCCATAGAGGATTCCCTGGTCGTGATCTTGCCCCTGTCCTTCAGGGCTGCGGCTTGATATGTGAGCAGGCGCGCGGCTTCTATCTCGGTCGCCATGTCTGCGAGCTTGAATTGTATGGCCTGAAACTCGGCTATCGGCCTGCCGAACTGATGGCGCTCTTTCGCATAGCGGAGCGCAGCTTCATAAGCGCCCTGCGCTATGCCGACCGCGAGCGCGGCTATCGATATGCGCCCGCCGTCGAGCACGCGCATGGCCTGAATGAACCCCTGACCCGGCTCGCCTATAAGGTTCGAATCGGGCACGAAGCAATCGTCGAAGACCAGAGCGGCAGTGTCGCTCGCCCGCATGCCGAGCTTGTTCTCTTTCTTTGCGACGGCGAACCCCTTCGTTCCGCGTTCGATTATGAATGCGGAGATGCCGTGAGTGCCTGCCGTGCGATCTGTGATTGCGAGGACGACCGTTACGCCCGCAAAGCTTGCATTGGTGATGAAGTTCTTCGAGCCGTTCAGCACCCATCCGCCGTTGCGTTTTACGCCAGTGCTGCGCATGGAGCTTGCATCGGAGCCTGAACTCGGCTCGGTAAGCCCCCAGGCTCCCAGGTACTGGCCGCGCGCAAGGGGTGCCAGGTATTGCTCTTTTTGCCTTTCGTCGCCCGCGAGAAAAATATGACCTGCGCCTAATGAATTATGAGCGGCAATCGAGAGAGCTATCGAAGGGTCGACGCGCGCGAGTTCTTCTATGATAGTGCTGTATTCTATATATCCCATCCCCGCGCCGCCGTACTCTTCCGGGAAGAGGACGCCCGTGATGCCGATTTCGGCGAACTTGGGCAACAACTCGATAGGGAAGTGCTGAGATTCGTCCCACTCAAGGACGTGAGGCGCGAGTTCCGCTTCAGAGAATTCGCGTATTGAATACTTTATCTGTTGTTGTTCTTCGTTCAACTCGAATTCCATCATACCCTCCGCACAGGCCGTATCACATTAGTCCATCAGGTGAGCTAATGTGAAGCGATAAGAACAAGCTATTCTACACGCTGAGATGGAAAAAAGCATGCGATATGAATACCTGGGAGCGCGCTTTGAGCGCGCATAGTAGAGATGAGAAATGATTGAATAATCGACAGCGGCTCACTGGCCCCTTGCGAAGTAAATTATCAGCCCGATTATTGCCAGCAGGAACAATATGAAGAAGGTGATCTTCCAGAAACTGTATGGCCGCTCGCCCGATACTTCGCCCGTCCGCGCATTGACCATGACCTGATAGCTTTTCTGATTGAATAGATATGCCCCTATGTAGACGGGCAACAGGAGATGCTTGAATGTTATGCCCGAATAAGAAGTCGAGATACTCTCTACCCTTTGCTCGTCGCCGCCTATGTCGCGTCGCACGTCGGAGTCGATCACTTGCGCCATGATTTTTTTGGCTTCTTCGAATCCTTGCGCGAGGTCTATTTCATAACGCTGGGCTTTGAAGCCTGATAGATAAGCCGGATCGTAGGCTTTGAGTTCAGGCAGATCCCAGGGTTCGAGCGATTTGAGCCGGGGGCGCGAGACCGATTTGGTGGCGGCCACAAGCAAATCATCAAACCAGCGCGAGACCTTGCCCGATGCCGGATACCAATGGGTATGTTGCACCTGCCGGGTCTTCGTCACGGTATTGCCCTGAGCGTCGGTTTCTGTATAAGTTTCTGTCACGTAATAGTACTCGCCTCTCTGTCCTCTGTAGAAGGTGAACGTGTGCGCGTCGTAAGTCCAAAAGGGCAGATAGACGCCGCCTATGGTCTCCTGATAGGCGAACCTCTTGAGCGCATTCGGCGCGAACCATCGGGATGCTATCCACTTTTTGATCGAGTCGGTCGCTTGATTTTGGGCGATGCGAAACGGCAGCAGGCCTTCAGGCGCGACTGTCGGGTCCGCGTGTTTGGGTTGGGCGACGATTTGACTGCCGCAAAAAGAGCACTCGCCCGCAACTTCAGGCGGAGTGAATGTGACCGTAGCCCCGCATCCCTGGCACTTCACCTCAAGCGCATTCTGAGCCAGCGCGGCCAATTGATCCGAGCGAGGACGCAGATACTCTTCATAAGACCGCTCCTCGACCTGCTCTGCGCTTGCGGGGATGATTTCCGTTCGTCCGCAGTAAGGGCAGGCGAGCGACCCTTCTCGCGGATCGAATTCGAGATCGGCCCCGCAGCCGGGGCAGGGAAAGCGGTGCAGTTTTTGAGTGCCTGTTCCTTGTGCGTCTTCCATGTTTTTGAGGCGTATGATTTGCGACCGACAATAAATGTATT
>JAKEHD010000309.1 GCA_022615215.1 Blastocatellia bacterium | reverse complement strand
CTCACAGCGGGCTAATCTTTTAGGTAAAAACTGAAACTCCAGCGGGCGGAAGCCGATGGTATCTCCGTTCAAAATTGTCATTTCATCCCGCGCGCAGTATAGCAGGCACATACTATGTCGAAGTTAGCAGCACGGGTTTCTGCACGGTTCAGCGTCCGGCTTTCAGGATCAAACCTTTGGCCGCAATAAAATTTGATTTCACCCTTATTGTATGCCCGATAGTAAACACTGTGACTATTGCAGGAGAGCAGCATAGAGGCGAAATAGATTATTACGAAGCTCCCTACAAGGAGGAGTTGATTCCCATAAGCCATTCGACCGGCTCACCCTTCGACATATCGATTCAGTTTGGCGAGCGGTCGGAAGCTGGAAATGTCGTTTTGTACAAAGGATTCAAAAGCGACGATAAGCATCTGAAAGTAAGGGTCAACTACGATTTGTTGACGCTTTATGCCGATCACGTGCGCTTTAACAAAAAAACGAGACAACTTGAAGCGGAAGGAAATGTTGTATTCGAGGATGGCAATCAACGCGTTCACGCCAAACGTGCAGTAATTACGTTTAAAGTTGACGGGCCAACTATTAAGCTAACTTGAAATAGTTACAAGTACGATCCTATAGGCTAACCCGTTGATTTCACGTTAAGCGCACAAGTTGAAGTTTGTGGCATGAACGAAAACCCTTTCTTATCCTCGAAAACTGAATGGCCCTCGGTTTGATTCAGCCGCTCGCCGGGAATCGTTTGACCTGTATCTGTACGGGTTTGGGCACTATGGGGAATTTCACGTCGCCCGTCTCGCCTCCCGCTACTACGAGTACCTGAAGCGAGTCGGCCGCCGATTTGGTGTTATCGGGCAGGGTCTTTTCGTCGACCAGGATTATATGATTGCCGGGCGGGAGATCGCCCAGAATGAATTCGCCGTGAGAGTCGGTCAGCGTATCGCGCCCGCTCGCGGTCACGATTCGCACATCCGAAAGCGTTTGCTCGCCTTCATCGAGTTCACCGTTGCCGTTCGTGTCCATCCATACGACGCCCCTCGCTCGCCCCGTGCGAACCAGTCGGAAATCGACTATGGAATCGCGGCCCGAATTCAGCATGGCCGTCTGCTGCGGGCTGTCGAGCAGGGTGAGGTCGGCCCTCACAGAGAGCAAATCCAGATAGACCTGGTGCTCTCCCACTCTCACATTATTGACTCTGAACTCGCCGTTGCCGTCCGTCACGGCATAGAAGCTCCCGTCGACCTGCACTTTCACGCCTGTCTGCGGGCGGTCGACTCCCGCGTCGAACCGGCCGTTTAGATTCACGTCCTGATAGACGCGCCCGTAGAAGGCTCCATAAGCCGTCATCTCCTCGACTGAAACAGTGGCGGCTATCGCGCCGGCGCGTCCCGTAAAAAGCGGGCCGCGCAGTTGCAAGAGTATCTGCGGTCCCGAGGGGGTGCTCGCATAGCTCACTTGCAGCATCTGGCGGCCCGGCAATTCCACTCCCGCCACGAACCTTTCATTTATGTAAAATTTGGAGGGACTGCGAACGTAGCCAAGCCCCGCTCCGAAACTCACACGCTTGCTGAAGAAAGAGGATGTGAACCAGTCGACATCGCCGCTCAGGCTTCCGCCCTGGCCGAACGACTGGCTGAACTGTAATGTCTGCGAATCGCTTATCCTCGCCATCGCGCCCGCCGACAAACTTATGCTCGGCGGATTCGGTAGTAAGGTGTTTATGTCGGACGGTATTATCACCGGAGCGTTGCGAATGCGATTGAAGTTTCCGAACACGCGCCACTTGTCGAACTCTTTTGTGGCGTTGATGAAGGTGTAAGAATTGGTCCCGCCCGGAGTGGTGCGGCCTTGAGTGTGAGAAAACAGTAGCGTAGGCAGCGGCCCGCGCGGAGTTACGCTCAACGTGCCGGTAAGGTATTGCTGTTTCTGTTTATCGTTGTCGAGACGATTGACGTTCGTGGCGGTGAGCGAAGTCCCTATCCACTGAGCCGGACGCCAATTGAATCCGCCCGATACAAGGTCCATCGATGTGAGCGAGCCGCCCGATTGCGGGCTGAGATAGTTCGGGCTTATGTGAGCGACGCGCCCTTGCAGCGTGAGACTGTCTCTAAGCTTGAAGACCTCCGAGACCTCTATGACGGGGGCCGCCCCCTCGACCATACTACCGTCCTGCCGGAAGCCTTCAAAATTGCCTATACCGGCGTCGGCCTGAAACTGATTGCGTGAAGAGGAGTATTTGACGCTCCCCGTAGCAATCGTTCCCCTGGCAACAGGACCGCCGAAATATAGCCCCCCGGCCGAAAACAACAGGAAGCTCGACCCCGAAAACCGAAGGGCCGACGGCCCGAATGAAACGTAAGAGCCGACCACGTTCGTATCGTAAGCCGGGCGCTTGGGACCGAGCGGCTCTACAGGCAGGCCCGTCACAGGCTCTATCACGGGCGTCGGCAGAATCGATAAGGCGCGGCCCGCGAACGCATTCAAACGCATGTTCTCAAGCGGCTGTTGAATCGATACTCCGCGAAGCGCAGCCGCCATAAACGAAAGATCGTTGCCCGTGCCGAAATCGCCGCCCGTAAATCTCCGCCCGTCGGGTTTTTCATAATTGAAAGTCCCTCTGCGGAACATCACTGGCTCTCTCGAAGACCCGCCATCGAAGTTCGTAGTAAAGGTGAATCGGCCGTCCCATAAGCGCCCGACGGTGTTGAGCGTAAAGTTTTGATAGAAGGAACTGGAATAGAGGTTCAGATTATAAGCATGATCTATTTGATAAAATTCCCATGATGCATGACGGGCCCCCGCCTTCGCAGTGCTTGCTTGCTCTCGGCCTCTCGTGATCCTCACGGCGCGCGCCCGTTCATCCACGAAGATTGAAACATCGAGCAAGGATGCCACTATCTCAGCCGGCAGCATCAACTCTTCCGAGTTGGGCGAGAAGGCTATATCGGCCGTGTTCGACACCGATAATATGAGCGCGCCGTGTTCGAGCACCTGACTGAGTTGAGCATTGAACTGCGCGCTGACGCCTGACTGCCTGCGAACGTCTACGGTTCGGGCAAGCGGGCTTACCGATATATCATCGCCGAGGGCGCGGGCTACGGAGACGACGGGCAGAAACAGACGGCTGCCGCGCATCTGCGGAGAACTGAATTGTCCCGTCAAGGTCCGGTCCCCGACGATTATAGTGGCCCCCTTTGGCACTATCTTTCCCTGGAACTGGCCCTGTTTGGTCTTTTCATCGTCCGTCTCAGTCGAGTTGCCGTCTTTTTTCGAGGCCGAGCCGCCCGGTGCGGTTCCGTCTTTTCCCGATTTACCGGAACTGTCTTTATCCTTACTATCCTTGCTGTCTTTATCCTTGCTGTCTTTGTCGCTTTTATCCTTGCTGTCCTTATCGTCGTCGCGTAAGAAAGAAATCTTTGTGCCTCCCTTCCTGTACGCGACTTTCGACGGGGAGTATCTGACAGGCTGCGACGATGTGTATGCGCGACTTGTGAACCCGGTGGTTGCAGCATCTTTTTCCGTCGTGATGATTATGGAGTTGCCGTCGCGCACGACGGCGTAAGGTATAGGCTTTTCCAAATCGAGGACGATGCGAATCGTGCCCTGACCGGGACTGCCGATTCGCACGCGTTCGATGCCGGCTTTGCTTACAGGAATCGTTTTGCTGTTGAATATGCTGCGCGCGCGCTCAAGGTCCACGACTATGCGCGGCGGGTCGGTCAGAGTAAAGTGATCGAACCCTACAGCATGCTCCGCATCCACGAGGACGCGAACCGAAGAATCGCTCTTTTCAGCGCGCACCGAATGTATGAGAGTTGCCGCAGTCGTCGAGCGAGCGGATGTCGCATTCGAAGCATCACCGGACTTGCCGCTATTTGCTAAAGACCGCGCAGTCAGTAGTCCCCCGCACAAAGGCGTCGGCAGCGCGCAAAGCAAGACTACGGCGATGGTATATCTTGTCCGCTTTCTGATGCTCATAACTGTAGGGGGTCTCGATGTTCGAGAGAAGGTCTACAGGGGATAAATTCAAAGCAGTGTGATTATAGCCATTATGGGGAATTGCACACAATAGTTTTTTTCGGTATCCTTTTGACCCTCTGGCAATAACGGGGAATCGAAATGGCGATTTTTTCGAAATTCGCTTCATCGCAAAGACATTTTTCTGCATTTTTTCGCGGAGAGGCCAGGAATGCGGTGTGGCGAATGAGAACCGCTTGATTGGGGAAGCGATGTAGAGAAGCTCTTCAGCGGGCATTTGCTTCACAATCTTTCGAAAAGGATAACCACTGTGGCTACAACTAATAAACGGAAACGAGATGGTTCGAAAGAGCGTGGCACACCGATTGTCACAAGCCTGTTTGTGAATCTCATATCAAAAAGACTGAGCGCATCTGTTTTAGCGTGTATAATCATCGCGTCGAGCCCCCCTGTTGGATTTGCCCAGCAGGACAGCGGAGCGGTGAGGATCAGCGGAAACATTCTCCCGTCACTGAAGCTAACGGTCGTCGGCAATCAGTTTCGTGGAGCAGGTGCCGCAAACGTCAGCCGTCAGCCGTCAGCTATCAGCCGTCAGCTATCAGCCGTCAGCTATCAGCTATCAGAAGACGGATGGCGCGCGACGGTCGCATCACAGGGACGGACCTTCGCCGATATAAGACTCGCGCGCGAAGGAGAGACCTCGGCATCCCACATTACGATACCTCTGGAGATTCGAACGAACGCCGCTTACCAGTTGAAGCTCTCCTTAGTGACGCCGGACGGATGCGCGGCCGGGGTAAGGGCTTACACAGATTCAGCCCGCGCAGGCGGAATGCGCGTCGCGGCAGACGCCATAACGAACAGCCGCCGGATCGACATTTCCAACCTGTCGCAGGCTGCTTCTGCAACGGCCGTCTTTTCCGGGACTCGCGTTTCAATGGGGGGCAATTTCGTCACGCCCGGCAACGCGCTACTCGTACACCTCAACCTGGTCTTCCCCGAAGGCCAGCCTCGATGCGAAGGACAACCCGTCATTCGTCTCTCTCTCGAACCTTCTATATGAGAGCGGCTATCAGCCGTCAGCCGTCAGCCGTCAGCTAGAAGACTGATCTCTGACCCCTGACCCCTGGCCCCTGACCGCGATCTGACTGTGAATTAGTTGCAGATACCGCTCGATGTGGACTTGCGGGGTCCATTTCTCAAGGTATGCCTCGCGCCCGCGCTTTCCTAGCTCCTCTCGATATATTCTATCGGCCAGCAAGCGATCCATCGCTTCGATCAATCCTTCTTCCGTGTCGAAGACAATTCCGCCTCCGCTCTCTTCGATGATTTCGGGCAAGCTGCCAAGCCTTCTTACGATGGCGGGGGTCTCCTGCTTGAATGCCTCGACCGCGACGAGCGGGAACACTTCGTAGCAGAGCGAAGGAACGATCAAAGCGACAGCGCCGTGATAAAGCGCCTGGAGATGGCTCTCGGAAACGCGGCCCAGGAAGCGTATGTTCGAACAACCCTCGGCCATCCGCTTGAGCTCCGCTTCGTAATCCCCCGCGCCCGCCACAATGAGCGCGGCCTTCGGGTAATGTTTGAAAACAGGCAGAAGCGTCTGCAAGCCTTTCAGCTTTTCCAGCCTTCCCGCAAAGAGGAAGTATTCTCTGTCGGGCAACTCGAAAGAAGCCGATGAACCGCCTTCGGATTCCGGCACGAAAGGCGGCAGGTGCTCCATCGGCAAGTCGAGTCCCATCCTCGCGTGCATATCGCGGCTGAAGCGGCTCGGAGCGATGAATGCGTCGATATGCCTGACTGCATTTTCAAGCAGGCGAGTGTATCGCCACCACTGCGGCGGCCGCCTGTAAATCAGGCTGCACCTTAAGCATTGCCGCGACGTGCATGCGGCCCGGTTGTATTTGAAGAGCACATGCGTAGGGCATACGAGCCAGTATTCGTGCGTCGTGTAGAGCTTTATAGCTTCGCCGTACTCAAGGAGCCGCGGCCCCCCCACGAGCGAGATGTTATGGTAGTGGATGACATCGAATTTTTTGCTCAGTATCTCCTCGATGGCGGCTGACTTGAAGAGAGGGAAACCCGTCTGCTGAGTCGCAAGCGGCGAGAGAACCCCCGCTTTACTTTCAAGTCCATGCACGAGGATGTTCGGTTCATCTTCGCATATAATTTCAGGTTCATTGCGCGCAAGAGCGCGATAAGAATCCAAGCAGTGAATGACCTCGACGCTGTGACCGCGCGCGGCGAGTTCCCTCGACAATCTCTGCACGAAGATGCCGTCCCCGCCGAAGTTATAAGGCGGATAAAAGGTAGTTATCATGCAGAACCGCAGCGGTCGCTCCATTTCTATCATCTCGACAGGATGGCTCTCTTGATTTCGCGCGGTATGCGCCGCGCGTTGATATAAAGGGGAAAGAGGCGGCCCTTCATCAGAGAGAATGTCCAGACGCGGCGCACGTAATAACTATCGACGCGCTCAAGCGCATAGAGGTCGCTTTTTCGATTCGTGAAGCCGAGTTTGTCCGAGCATGCATATCGGAAATATCGCGCGGCAATATCTCTCGTGCGCCGGTCGTAACGGCCGAAAGGGTAGGCAAAGCAATCCACCGCCGTCGAGAGCGCGTCTTCGATAATCGCTTTGGAATCGCGCATCTCGGCCTCGGCCTCGGCGGGTGTCAACCGGGTCAAATCCGGGTGCGAGAGCGTATGCGCTCCGAATTGAAAGATGCCGCTTTCATGCATCTCTCGAATCTCGCTCCAGTCGAGCATCTCCCGGCCATTGAGCGAGGGCAAGCGGTCTTCGGTAGCCCAAGCGTGAGCACGGGCTTTTTCTCCGACCGTCAGGAAGACTGTGGCCGGTATACCGAGTTGCCGCAGTATGGGAAAAGCTTCCTTGTAGACCGCCCTGTAGCCATCGTCGAATGTGATGGCGAATGATCTGTCGGGAAACGGCCTTTCGAGGCCGACGTTGCGGACCGCCTCTCGAAGGCTGATCGCCTGCCATCCTTCATCTCGTAACATCTCCATTCCGATATGAAAGAGGATCGGTGAAAATGCGATCACCTCGTCGCTATCGTCAAGGTCGTGAAATGTCAGAATGGTCAAGAAGTTCATTATACGACATGTACGGGTGGCGCTACGCGGGCCACCCCTTGATGACATTCAGTGAGGGGCGACCACAAAAGGAAGACTCTTTTCCTCAGAGGGTCGCCCGTACAGGTTTTCAATTCCCTGGTTACTTCTTCACGTTCCGCTTACGGCCCTGTCTCACGGAAGATTGCGCCGCGTCGGCCGACGCGGTTGCTGTTACCGCGTTCGGCTCTGCTTTCACTCTTCTTCGGCCAAACTGCGCGACAATGAATGCGGCAGCTATGGCGAAGAGGCTTATGGCAGAGATGACTTTGCCGGCCGCTTGCGGAGGGGTGTCCTCTAATGTGAGCGCGAGTGAATGCTCACCGGGTCCGACTACTAGCTCGATGTGGCCTCCCACACTTGGTCTTATAGTTGCGGCTTGCCCGTCGACGCGCATGACCCATCCTTCATAATACAATGTTCGAAATCTGAGAACCGCCTCCGATTCCGCATTCACTCTGTACGCCTGACGGATGCCCGTATCATCGAGCGCCTGAACAGTCGCGCTCCCTTTGTCTACCACGACGGGCGCTTCGTCCAATTCTTTGTGCCTTTGCTGATCCCACCACCTCGGATGGTATTCCTGAACGTCTGTGTAGCTGACCAGCCTCTCGTCGAGACCTGCTCGGTCAAAAGGCGCGCGCGCGACCACAACAACCGTTATTGCGAGATTGATAACGATGACCAGAGCGATGGTCACGAGGTCGGTCGCAAACGTCTTGCTGCGGCGCGAAATCAAGAGGGTTGCCGCCGCGACGAGCACGGACGCGCCCAATGATGTTATGGCGAACCAGCGAATCGGGAACTGAATGACCCTGAGCCTCGGTACGATGAGCCATAGCGGCAGCGTAAGGCGGGTCGTCATGAGTGCGCTTATCGCAGTGATAATCAACACGGCGCGAAGCAGCGCATTCTGCCAGAGACCGGAGGAGTGGCGCTTCTTCCATATCAAAAATGCGGCCGTCGCGACGAGTAAAAACATCCCCGCGCCTATCCAGTTGCCGGCCAGGACGAATGTTTTGAAATCTCCGCTCGATGGGAACGGCACTGCGTCGAGCGCCGTCCATAAGTCCTCAAGAAGAAACGCCGCCGTATACTTAGGGCGCGCGAGCGAGCGGATAGATTTCAGGTAATCGGTCTCGAAAAGCACGGGCAGGATGTATATCCCTGCCGCTCCCGCTCCGACGATGAATCCGCAAGCGGCCTTGCCAAGCCTTCGCCAATCCCTCGTCTGAACGATTGCATAGACAGGCAGGATGAGGCTTGTCAGGAACGCGGTCGGCAGATGCGTTATTATGAGCAAGCAGTAGCCGATGGCGATGACGGGAAGCATACGCCAACCGGCGCGAGAGAGAGCGCGATGCGTTGCGCCGAGCACGAGGGGAACCCAGGCAAAGGCCCAGAACTCATTGATCGCCGCGCGCTGATAGAGATCGAAGAGGTGATAATGAATCGCCATGTAAACAGCCGCCGCGACAAGGGCGGGATTGCGCGAGAGAAGCGACCGACTGAACCAGTACATCGCTATCCCTGAGAGAGCGAGCGCAAGCCAGCAACTGAAGGCGAGCGCCGCAAGCGGTGCGGCTCCCATCGCCTGAAACAGACTCGTAACGAAGAAGGGCAGCGGAGGATAGAAAAACATCACGGGGCTGCCCCGTCCATCATAAGCGCCGCCGAGCCAGCGCGGATACCATACGCCTTCCTGCATGGAATTGAAAAATTCTCTCGACCACCAATAATGTTGGGCCATATCGTCGCCGTTCGGGAATCCATAAACGAAGACCGGCAGCAATAGCAGCGCCGAAAGAACGAACACGAACGGCAAGGCGATCAAGTCATTCCCAGCGAAAGCCGCCGGGGCCGTTTGATCTGAAATCTCGATTGCGCAGGAACTAGTCTTTGACGATCTCTTTTTCAATGTGCGATTCTCGCGTAGCGCGTAGCCTCACTCTCTCTAAAAAATATTCGAGCACTCCCCATATCACTGAAAATCCGCAGTACGCGAAATAGAGCCAGTGAAGCGGAATGACCCGGACGATGAACCATGTTCCTCTGCGCGCAGCCAGGTAACGATAAAAGTCTTTATTCAACATCGTGACAGCAAGCGCCGTCGCTGCAACTGCAAGCCATAATAGAGGCCAGAAGGCCGCTCCTATAATCGAGATGAAAGTGAGGTATACGAGTACGACGCTTGCCCGCTGGCCGGGCCTCAGATTCAGAGTGCTGGCCGTCTTGCCCGCCCGCAGCATGAGGTTGGTCCAGGGAACGGCGCGGCGGAATATGTCCGTTTTCAGGAGGCTCGAAAACGTCCATCGCTTCAGGTGCTTGACCTCTATCCGGCGGTCCAGGCGGATCTCGTGTCCCGCCCTGGTCATCCACGTGCCAAGCTCTATGTCTTCAATCGAGGGGCGGCGATAACGCTGCTCGTCGAAGCCTCTGAACTGCAAGAACAAATCTCTTCTAATGGTCCCGCAGCCGCTCCAGAACGTGTCGATCTTCCCGTCCGCCGTTCCATGCACATAATGATGAAAGAGATTTTTGTATTGCGACAGAAAGTTCTGCTCGGCAGGAGCATCGTCATAAGACCCGACGACCCCGGCAAGGTCAGGCCGCTCTGAAAATGCACGGGCGAGCATCGAAAGCGTATTCTCCCGAACGCAAACGTCCGAATCGATGAACGCCACCAGTTCGCCCGAAGAGATTGCAACGCCGCGATTGCGCGCGGCGGCAGGCCCGAGCGGTCCCTCTATTCGAAGATAGCGAAACCCGCAATTATCGACTACAGGCTTTACCGCCTCAGTCGATCCGTCATCCACTACTATGACTTCGAAATCTTCGTAGTCAGACTTCACGAGCGCGGCAAGGCACTCCTTCAAGAGATCAGTCGAGTTATATACCGGAACGATCACAGACATTGCCGGGTTGTCTTGTGGCTTACTCTCCATAGCGGCTCTTAATCAGGGGCCGGGGATTCGTGCATGATGAAGGCGGAAGGATGAAGGGTGAAGAGACCACCGCCGACACTCCTTCATCCTTCATCCCTCATCCTTCATCCTTCCAGTGACCCCCTGCATGGCTTCACCTCTGGCGGGCCTGCGCCACGAGGTTATATATCTTGCCTATCGTCCAGCCGATTATCGCGCCGATTATCGCGCCGTACAAAAGCCCGATAAGGCTGCCCGTCCATGTGACCGAGTAGCCGATCAGATATTGACGGAGCAGTTGCAGGTGCGCGCCGACATTCCTGCCGCCTTTGAGCAGCAACCACGCGGTCATCACGAACAGACCTAGTCCGCACACCACGCCGCACACCACTGCCAGCACTCCCGCCTGAATCGTTACTACCCTTTGACTCAATCGAGAGTATTCGTCATCGTTATCGACCGCCTTAGCGCCCATTTCGGTTTACACCTCCTTATATGGAAATCCCCTCCCTTACGGTCGGGGTACTGATCACACTTCATCAAGGAAGTGACGGTCCTCCTCGGCCTGCACCTGTCGCCGCAGCAAGCGCGCATACACTGCAAGACAGAGGTTTCGCAACCATGCCAGCCCGAATCCCAACATGAACCCGGCAATCCCGGCTTCGATCAAACCCAGAAGAGCGCCTGCCCACGTGACCTTGAAGCCTATAAAATAATTCGAGAGCAACGAGAGGTTCGGGCCTACACGCGGCCCGCCTTTCAACAGCAGGATAACGGTTGCAAGGAATAATCCCAACCCGCTGACGACGCCTAATGCGACGCCCATCGCTACGGGGTCTAGCTTCGCAAAGACTGTCTCGATCACCACGCGCGGCAAAGCGAGAGGTTTTTCCGGCAGCATCCCTACGGGCACAAGACGGTCGCCTTCAGTACCCCGGCTGTAAGGGAGGGGGACCGCGCCCACGCCTGGGCTACTGACTGCGGCGGTCTTTTGCTCTTCGTGATAATCAGCATCTGTGTTCACGGACCACACGTCGAGCCGCTCGCCCGCGATGTTGCGCGCAGCATACATACCTGTCAACATCGAATGGTCCTGATTGTTATAACGGTGCAGCCCGTTGCGGCCTATCGTCTGCAAATTGGTGATCGTTTCCAGGTAGCCGCGCACGAGCGCGAGCCTCTCAGCGTATCCGTGTTCGTAAATCGGGTATGCCTTCCTCATGCGCAGAGCAGTGCCGTCCTCTACTTCATCGGGGGCGATCAATCCTATGCGCGCCGCTTCCTGAATGCCCAGATCGATCAGTCTGCTATCGGGCCAGTTCCATATATCGTCCGCGTCCCACACGAAGTATTCGAGACCGAGCGATGTGCGCCTTGCGTCGGGAACCATATCACTGCTCCAGTTCTTGTAGTTCTGCACGCGCCCGACCGAAACCGCGGGCGAGTGAATGTATATCCAGTTATCGGGAAAGACCGACTCACGATTCACTATGAGCACTACCGTAAGGAAATCTCGATAACGCAACCCGCGGGCGGCCTCAAGGACTTCAACGGGCGGCGCAGGGTCGAGCGCGCGGATGAGACTGCCGAGCGCCATGGTCGATATTACATTATCGGCCGATAGTTCCACGCGCTCGCCCGAAGCAGTCCGGCCATGTACACATTCCACTCGCCCTCGGCGATGGAGAATCTTCTCTACTCTAACGCCGCGCATCGTACACGCGCCGCGCTCACGGATCAACTCTTCGCAGCGCTCCCACATCATACCCGGCCCCAGGCGCGGATAATGAAAGGCTTCGATGAGCGATGTTATCACTCGTCCGTCATTGCTTCTGCCGTTTCGGAAGAAGGCGTTTCGAAGGGCCTCGTTGAGCGAGAGGTTCTTGATTCGTTGAGCAGCCCAATCGGCCGATATCTCCGAACACGGGATACCCCAAACCTTTTCCGTGTAGGTCTTGAAGAAGGTTTGATAGAGCCGATGGCCGAAGCGATTCGAAACCCATTGCTCGAAGCTCCTCTCTTCTTCGCCCGGAAACAATCTCGCCTTCGCGTAACTGAGCGCCACCATCATCGCTTCGGCAGGCCCAAGCCCCGCGAGCGCGTTAAGGGGCTTGAGCGGATAATCGAAGAAGCGGTCCTGATAGTATATGCGCGAAAGTCGAGGTCTTTCTAAAAACTCCTCGCCGAGTATCTCTTGCCAGAGATCGTTGATGGCAGGCACTTTCGAAAAGAAGC
Organism: Blastocatellia bacterium; assembly: GCA_022615215.1. GTDB lineage: Bacteria > Acidobacteriota > Blastocatellia > UBA7656 > UBA7656 > JAKEHD01. The sequence continues at coordinate 7,878 of JAKEHD010000309.1, read as the reverse complement.
GATGGCCGCCTATATCGAAGCGGTAGCCGCGATACTCTACGGTGCGCGCAAGTCCCCCGACCTGATCGTCGGCTTCGAGCACGACCGATTTTATGCCGAGCCGGGCGAGTTCATAAGCGGCGGTCAATCCGGCGGGTCCGGCCCCGATTATCACGGTCTCTGACATCTCAGGTTTCGTCCTTGAACCGACTTACTTTACGACCACTGATTACACAGATTTCACAGAAAGATTTTTCTTCGATTTTCTCTTGTAGAAGGCCCTGCCTTCCACTGTGTTATCTGTGGTTAAACCTCGGACTTTTTCCTCAAGCTGCTTCCGGCCCCGCCCCCAGCCTTGCAGGTTTGAAGGCTCTCCACATGGCTGTAAGCTCGCCGGGGGTGATCATTTTGAGGGCTAACAACAGACCGACATAACCTAACATAAAGGCCGCGTATAAGGCCAGATTCACCGCCCACGACGCACGCATCCAGACCAGAGGAGCGAAGAGAAGTCCGAGCGCGATTGCCTTCGCCCAGCCCTTGAGCGAGTAGTCGAGCGAGCGACGCATGAGCCACGTGTAGTAAGCCGCATTGAGCGCGGAGGCTGCAAGCGCAGCGATGCACCCGGCGAGGCTGCCTAACGAAGCAACCAGCGGTGCGCCCACCGCCCAGAAGACTGTGAGTTGAATCGTTGCCGCGCCGAAGGCCACGCCCGGCCTGTTGTAGCTCAGGGCCAGCACACGTCCCATGCTTGTGATGGCAAGCGTCAGCAAAGCTATGGTTAGCGGCAAGAGATTCGCCGCCACAGGTCTGTAGTCTTCGCCGAGAACCCTGGGGACGAAATCTTCTGCAAGCAAGAGCGCGCCGTAGACAGCTATCACGCCGCCGAATGCCATCCACTTCAACAAGCGTTCGATCCACTGCTTCAGTTCTTCGATACGACCTTCGACGAGCATAATCATCAGCAGCGGCGCAAACGACATCGCAAGTTGCCAGACGGCCTGCGACACAGTTAGATAAATCCTGTATGCGACGCCGAAATGCCCGACCTGAACGTAATCGCCCGCGAGCAGCCGGATCATTATCTCGCCCGTCCGTTGCGAGGCTGCAAGCACGAGGTTGCTTGCGAAAAACATAGCGCCGAATTTGAGATAAGGCGCAACATAATCACGGTCGAAGCGAAGTTGCGACCACGAAAAGTATGGTCCCGCCCACTTTATGCCGATGGCGAACACGATCAATTCGGTCAGCAATAATGCGAGACAGGCCCCGCGCAGGCCGCCCAGATAGAATCCCGGTATCACAAAAGCGAGCGACCCCCAGCGATGAATTATCTCCGACATCCCCCAGCGCGCCGCCCTGTTGAGTCCGAGAAAGAGAGCGAACACGAGCTTGTGCCCCGAACGAACGAAGACGCTGGCGGCGATAAGACCGAGCACGACGAGGTCGAGTTCTTGAAACCACAACGCAGTCAGCAGCAGATAGGCTGCCGCCGCAAACAGCCCGTTCGTCATACGGACGGCCAGAAGGTTGCCCAGGAGTTTTTGCACGCTTGCGGTGCCTTCCTGAAGTTTGAGCTGCGGGACGAAGCGCCCCATGGTCTGCGCCGCGCTCAGGCCGCTGAAGATCGCGAACCAGAAGGCTATCGAAGTGATGAGGGCATAGCGACCATAAGTTTCCGGTCCCATAAGGCGCGGAACGAGCACTGCGAAAAGCAGCGCGCCGATGATATGAATCCCTCTCTGGAGCGCAAGCCATCCGGCGTTTCGCACCGCAACCTGCGCATCAACCTCTGCATCTCGCATCCGTCGCTTCGCTCCAAGTAAAAAGTAAAAAGGCAAAAGGCGGAATGCAGATCAACCACAGTGGAAGGCAGGGCCTTCTACAGGCACAGAATGAATACATTTATTGACGCCACAGATAATCCCGTAGAATGCCTTGCGCCTTCCACTGTGAAATCTGTGTAATCAGTGGTTGAAGCCGGACTCTTTTACTTTTTACTTTTTACTTTTGCCTTTTGCCTTTATTCGATATAGCCGAGGTCTCTCAGACGCTCTTCTATCTGACGCGCTTCCGTCTCGTCGAGTTCCGCCGCCTGCGACGCGGTCTCCCCTTCTTCGACCTTGTGCAGGCGAACCGGATAGTCACGCAGGCGGTCATCATCGAATATATCTCTCAGAACCCGCCCGTCCGCATCATCGGGCACGGACTGGCCTTGAAGGTAGAGTACGGTCGGCGCGATGTCGTAGATAGTAACTTTTTCAGCAATCACGCCGCGCTTTATATCGGGACCGCGCGCGATGAATATCCCTTCCGGGCGATGTGTTCCGTTCCAGCCCGGACCCGAATCGGCTTTCTCAACTCTTCCGGGCAGGCGGCGCTCCCCGCCCGACTCATAACAGAGCGCGTCGCCTAGCATACGGGAGTCCCACTCGATGGTCAGGTCGGCGGCTTTGTCCAGGAAGGGTCCGCTGTATAGCTCTTCGCGGCGGCGCACCGAAGTTACGACCTTCGCGGAGGTTGCGGGGTCGTACAGGTTCAAGAGAATCTCTCGCACTCGCTCGCACAATGAATCGTAATCTTGCGCGTCGACCGTGCCGTCGAGTTCTCGCCCTTTGAGATTGATCCAGACCCGCCCGCCTGCGGGGCTTGTCCATACGCGCGTGCCGGACCAATCGATGCCCGAATAGCGGTGCTCGTTTACGGCCCGCAGGTGAAGAGCGGGCATCGCTCGCGCGAGCCGATCCTGCAACGAATGTGGTATGAATCGTCGGCCGTAGACGAGCAGGTTATGAAGTATACGGCCCTTGATGCCCGCGCTCACGCTTGGGCTACTGAATTTGAGCAACCCGAGCTCGGCGAGGATATCGTTCAACTTTCTCTTAGCCGACTGCGCGGGACCGAACCCGTGATCTGAAACTATCAACACTGTAGTTTGCTCGTCGATTAAAGAGAGCATACGCTCTATGAATGAATCTATCTGCCTGTAAACATCTCTTACGGCCTGCCAGTCTCGGCTCTCTATGCTCGAAAGGTCTTGCGGCCAGTAATAATGCTGGACTCGATCAGTGGCTACGAAGACCGCCATCATCATGTCCCACGGACGAGTCTCCATAAGGTGAAGCAGAGTTCTCCCGCGAGCATCTATCATCCGCCTGACCGAGTCGGGCAGATTATACGGATCGCGGCGGCTCAGGACTCCGAGGTTGGCCACATCTAGGCGGTAGTCTATGCCCGCGCTTTTGAGCGATCGCACGAGGTCGGGCGGATGAGCGAATCCCGGACTGCCGAGACCGGGCGTATCCATACCGGCCAGCATAAACCCGTGTACTTCGTCTGCCGGATAACTGATCGGCACATTGATGACTCCGACGTGTTGACCTGCGGCGCTGAGAGTGCGCCAGAAAGGGTCTTTCATACGGTCCCTTGCGGTGACGGGCCGCCACTCGGCCCCGCGCCTCATTATCGCCTCGCCGAAATGGTATATGCCGTGTCGGCCGGAGTTATAGCCCGTAATCATCGAACTCCATGCGGCGGCGCTGTTCGTATTGGGCCAGGTATCGAGGACTCCGCGAACGCCCGATGCCTGTAGTCGCTCAAGGGCCGGAAGGTCGCCCGCTTCGATCATTGGATCGATCAAGTCGAACGTCGCTCCGTCGAGTCCTATTATGAGTGTGCGAGTTGAAGTCATAATTTTGTATACGGCTGAGGTTCAGAGTCCACGCCCATAGCGTGCTGGCAGCCCTACACTGTTCTCCGCCCGTGGTCCGTGGTCCGTTGTACTTCTTCCAGGAGCTTGACTAAAGAACGACGGACAACTGACGGAAGCGTACATAGGAGCGGCTACGCTCCGCTGCCGGACAAAGGACAAATCACGCATCAATCAACGCCGGGGCTGCGGCTCCTTGACGTAGAGCTTCCAATCAAGGAGCGAGCGTGTACTGTATCGAGACTTCAGCCATTCGACAAGTCTGCCGTTGAATCTTCCGGTCGCCGGACCCAGAGCGATGACATCAGGATTGTAATCTTCGAGTTGTTCGAGCCATCCGTCGAACCCGCCCGGAGTCCTGGCGTCGAGGTAATTATCGACGCCGCTCGCAATGAACACGTAGCGATTCGGATTGGTCCTCTTCATCAGAACGAGCAGTTCGGGCGCACTGATAGAGATGATCCTGATCTCGCTCCCGAACTCAGACTCAAGCGCGCGCGCTGCCGTGCGCTGATCTATCAAACCACGATTCGCATTCCGGCGATACTCAAGTGCAGCCGGAATTATGAGCAGCAAGCAGAGCATGACGAGAATGAAGTTTTGAGCTTCAGGTCCGATAGCCTCAAGCCCGACCAAACCTTTCGACATAAGAAAGAGCAGCCAGCCGAATCCTATCGCAAGGTACGGAAGAAAGACATAGAAGTCGGGGCAGCCCTGAAAATCCATCATCGACCACAAGAGGGGCGCGGGCAGCGACAACAGAATCACAGCAAAGCGATCATTCGACACCGTCCGCCGGATGCCGCCTTCGAGTCTCACTCTCCAAACATACATAAACCCCAGCGCGAGAAACGCGAGGAATATAGGCACTGCCATGATCGAATAGCTTCGCAGGATCGATCCGATGGGAGTCGCTACGTGTTGCAGTAACGAAGAAGGCTCTCGCTCCAAATAAAAGAGGTTGAACACCACCACGCCTTCGATCATCTCGTCAAACGCACCTTTCGAGAGAAAGTAAACGCACGTCAGGACCACAGGCGCGAGCGCCCCGGAAGCGGCCAGAATCAGGTTTCGCCTTCGGTCTCTACCGGATGGCGACTGCGCGAACGCGAGGAAAATCGTGAGCAGCGGGAATATCGCCATAGGTTGCCACACCAAAAACGCGAGAGAGCCGCACACACCCGACCAGAACCAGGACCTGCGCGCAGCGAGCGCGAGCGCAAGCGTCTGAAACAAAACCATAGGGGTCTTGGCGCGCGGGCCTGAAGCGGCGTCTTCGCCAAAGCATTCGAACCCCAAAAATGCAAAGGCCGAAAGGAACCCCACCGCATGCGATTCGAATAGAGTCGAAGCGAGCAGGTGGACGGCAACCGCCGTCAGGATCGCAAAGATGAAGAAGACACTGCGAACTGTAACCACGTCGTCTGCGTTCAGTAGCCGCGCCGCGCTGACCGATACGCCCGCGATGATATGCGAAAGCGGTCCCGAATGATTGAATGTGCTTACGTAATGCGGAACCCCTCGCGCCATCTGCTGCCCGCTGTAGATGAGGTTGGCTGTATCGCGCGTCAATCTTCCCTCAAAACCGTACTGCGCGAAACAGAGAGCCGAGACTATCGCAATCAGGCCGCCATAAACCAGTGGTCTTATCGAAGGTTTGAGTCGAACTGAAATACTCATTCGAATTGCGCGCTCATCACAAGAGCCACATCCATAATCGGCCTTCGTATAAAGGCGCTCGCAGAAGCTCGATGAATAAGAGGTAAAGCAACGCGAGGCTTGCGGCGGCGGTCGTGATCGAAAACGTCCAGCTCTCTTCTGAACGCCACCTCAAATATAAAAAGAGAAACAAAGGCACCGCCATCAAAAAGCCTAAGATGTATATAAGCACGGGTATCGAAGCTATCCAGGCGAAAACGCTTGATTCCCGCCCGGCAAAGGGTATTACTCTATCGCGTTTCACCTGGGCTTCGCAGTCCGCTCCCGATAGAGTAATACCCTTTGTATGAACGCTCTCGCGCAATCGCTCGATCCCGAAAACGTCCTTCTGCTCGAAGAGGCGATAACGCTTCGCCAGCCCCGGAACGAGTTCCAATAATACCTCAAGAGATACGAGCAGAATCGTCGGGACCAAGACCACAAGCGGCACCATTCGCGCGACCGGGTTCAAAGAGACGGTTAAATAGAGAATGATTCCAAGAAACACGAGCAGCGCGAGTGTGAACCCTGCGCTTTCGCTGAACCTCGCTCGCATTATTTTTCTTCCTTCCTTGGAAACTGTCCGACAATCTGCCAGATTGTCGAGGGCTGCAAGTTTTACGGAAACGACAAGCTGGCAGCTTGTCGGACTTAAGGATTTCTTTCTTCTAAAGATATCTTTCTCATGCGGCGCAGCCGGTTTCATAATTCCTGGGCGTCGTCCTCACGACAGGTACGACTCCGTTTGCGCGATTGCGCAAGCGTCGACGCCACAGTGATAAGGGTCAGCGCGATGAGCACAAGCACAAGCGGTCGGCTCCAGAAGTTGATCCGGCCAAGCTGATCGAGTCGTCGCGTTATGTGAAAGTTGGTCTCAAACAGCGGGCCGAGCACGAGCGCGATGACGAGCGGGACGCGCGGCCATCGGTGCTTCTTCATGTAATAGCCGAACACGGCGAAGGCGCAAACAAGAACAACGTCTTCGATCATCCCGCGACTCGCGAATGCGCCTATGGCTGCAAGCGCCAGAATGACGGGCGCGAGCACTTGCGCGCGAAGGACCGTAAGGCGCGCCAGACGGTGTACCGCCAGAACGCCGAGTATAGATGTCAGCCAGTTGGAGAAGAAGAGCGACCATATCAGCGCGAAGACCAGATCGAGATTATCCGTCAGCAGTTGCTTTCCGGGGACCAGCCCGTGCAGAGTCATCGCCGCAAGCAGCAGCGCGGTGCCTTCGCTTCCCGGTATGCCGAAGGCGAGGGTCGGCACGAGCGACCCGCCGTCCTTTGCATCGTGCGCGGCTTCGGGGGCCAGCACTCCGCGTATATCTCCGCGGCCGAAATTCTCGCGGCCCTTTCGCGCAGTCTGAACCGCCTGCCCGTAAGCCACGAAGCTTGCGACCGTGCCCCCGACCGCAGGGATCAATCCGATGATCGTTCCTATGATCGAACTGCGAATGAAAAGCCCGAAGTGCCGAAACACCGAAAGCAAGCCTTCGCGTATGCTGCCCGCGAGTTCTTCCGTGTGCGAATGGCCCGAAATCGTGGCGCGGCCCGTGACCGCTAGATCGATCATTTCGGCGCCGGCGTAAAGTCCGAGAAAGACCGGTATGATCGAAAGCCCGTCGCGCAGATAAGTGCTGCCGAACGTGTAACGGGCCTCGGATGTGAGGGGGTCGAGTCCCACGAAGGCGAGGAGCAGCCCCGTTCCTGCCGCCGCGAGGCCCTTTATCAAGGAACCGCGAACCAGCGCCGCTATCGTACACAATCCCCATATCGCAAGCATAAGGAACTCAGGCGGGCCGACCGCGAGCACTGCCCCGCGCAACAACGGGATCAAGAGTATCAGCACGAATATGCCGAAGCTTGAGCCGAGCGCGGATGACATCGCCGAGCAGGCGATTGCAGTCCTGGCCTGTCCCTGACAAGCCATCGGGTAGCCGTCTATCATAGTGGCTGCGCTAGGGGCCGTTCCGGGGATGTTGAAGAGAATCGCTGTGACCGACCCCATAAAAGTTGCGCCGCCCACGAATGCGCCGAACAGCAAGATCACGGGCAGCGGATCCCACGCGAACGTGAAAGAGATCGCAAGCGCCATGAGCGTTACGCCGCTCAGTCCCGGCAAGAACGCAAACATCATCGATAGAAGCGTCCCCGTTACGGGATAGAGTATGTTCGGCCATGACAGGACCAGTTCCAGCCCGGCCCACGCCGATTGCAAAACGGGCAATAGCCCATCAAGTATATCTCTCATCTATTATTCAGTCTTCAACCATCAGTCTTCAGCTATCAGCCGTCAGTCTTCAGATCATACTTCACGACTTGTGCTAGTTGATCTGATAGCAACCAGACCAGAGAGTAAACGGGAGTTCAGAGTACCGCCTTTAGGCGGAAGGGGCCTAAGTGACCAAGCTATTCCGGCTGAAGCCGGTACTCTGAACATCCTCTTCCTGCTTCCCTAATCATCTATAGGTCCTGCATAGCACAAGTCGT
>JAKEHD010000039.1 GCA_022615215.1 Blastocatellia bacterium | reverse complement strand
GCATTACAAGTATGTGATGTCAAAGAGCAAATAGAGAAGGGCGACCGCCTTTGAGGCGGCCCCGCTCATCAAGCCACCGGCTTTGCCGGGGGTGTCTGACTTTATTGCGCGAAAAAAATTCGCTCTTTATTGCTGCTCAAAAACTTGGTGGCACAATTACCGAAACAGTGCCGACCAGCGATCTCATTCGGCAGCCGTAAATGGCCTTCGGTTCTTGAAAATAGTGGCGGAGCCGACGGGACTCGAACCCGCGACCTCCGACGTGACAGGCCGGCGTTCTAACCATCTGAACTACGACTCCGCATTAAAATTCAAAACCGACTCAGCCGTAAGAACCGGGCGAGCTATCTGGTTCCTGAGTGGTGGGCGGTACTGGATTTGAACCAGTGGCCCCCGGTTTGTAAGACCGATGCTCTACCGCTGAGCTAACCGCCCTCTGGCGAAGAAGTAATATAGAGACCTGCCTCGGTGACTGTCAAGCGATGAAACAGCTACTGGGCGAACCGACCGGACAGAACATCAAATGCGCGAGACCTCTCTGTGAGAGTTATCGGGCGATTCGGACCCGCGACTGAGAGACTATTGTTGTGAAAATGTTGCTTTCAGAATTATACTTCTGACTCGGCGCTCGGATTCGATATAATAAAAAGTCGAACCAGGCGGCGGCTGCTTGCGTTTCGTTGATATGGCATTGCAAAAGTTGCCGACAATTTGATGAGAAAAAGAGTCTTCACAATCGCTATTATCTGCGCGGCTTCGATGGTCGGTCGCAATGTCGTCTATGGCGCGGGCCAGGACGCTCAGGCAAGCGACATCAAGCGGGAAGAGATAAACCAGATAATCAACATCGCCGAAATGCATTACCGCAAAGGCGAACAGGCATACACCGACGGCGAATACGACATAGCCCGGAGCGAATTCGACCGCGCGGTCGATACCATATTCGTCGCCGCCATCGACGTGCGCAGCGACGACCGCCTGCGCGTCTACTATCGCGAGCTTATAGAAAAGATCAACCGCTATCAGATCGCCGCGCTCGAACAGAAAGACGGCGGCTTCAACGAGCAGAGGTACGAACCTTCTCCTCTCGATAAGATCGCATCGCTTTCCGACGCGGACCTCGAAGAGGTAGCAGGCGAAGCCGAAATGGTAGCGGGCGCGCGCATCAACTTCAACTTCATCCTGGACTATCCGGTCAATCAGTTCATCAACTACTTCGCGAAGGGGCGGGGGCGCGTGACTATGGAGGCGGGATTGCAGCGATCAGTCAGGTTCCGCCATCTGGCCGAGCGCATATTCAAAGAAGAGGGCGTGCCTACGGACCTGGTCTGGCTTGCGCAAGTCGAATCCGGCTGGAACCCTTATGCGCAGTCCTGGGCCGGTGCGAGAGGAATCTGGCAATTCATTCCCTCTACGGGCACGCGATTCGGCCTGGCGCAGAACTACTGGATAGACGAACGCTCGAATCCCGAAAAATCGACGCGGGCGGCGGCGCGGTATTTGAAGTGGCTGGCAAACCGCTACAAGGGCGACTGGACGCTCGCGCTTGCGGCCTATAACACCGGCGAGGGCAATGTGGATTCCGCGATAGCGCGATCGGGAAGCCGCAATTTCTGGCAACTCCATCGCGGCGGATACCTGGCCCAGGAGACGCGCAATTACGTGCCAGCCATTCTCGCAGTCGTGACGATTGCCAAGAACGCAAAGAAGTACGGATTCGAATTGCCTGCCGCCTACCCTTACAAGTACGAAACCCGCGCCATCGCTTCGCAGACCGGCCTGCGCCCGCTTGCGAAGAAATTCAACCTCTCCTACGGGGCGCTGCTCGACCTGAACCCGGAACTTCAACGGGGTATGACCCCTCCGGGCAAACATATCATACGTATTCCTGCCAGTCTGGCCCCAAAACCAAAAAGCGAAGAATGATGCGTGATGCGTGATGCGTTCGGATCTCCGTCCGTAGTCAGTGGTCCGGCAGCGAGTACGCTTCCGTCCGTTGTTCTTTTATCCTGGACCCTGGAAGAAGTGCAACGGACAACGGACTAATCACGCATCAGGCACGCCGAACAATACTATTGCCCGACTAACGGGCCTTTGTTATCATCGGAAACAGATTTAGAAGCTTTTATATAGGGATGTAGTGCCTCCGTACCTGCGACCTGCCCCTTTGCCTGATCTTATCATCTTGAAAGGTTCGCGCCATGTTGGATCTGATTTTTTTAATCGCCCTGATAATCATAATTATCATACAGTCTATTGTCTTCCTACTACCTATAGGCAATGAGAGTTCGACCGTCCGGCGATTGCCCTGGGTCACGTTTTCGATCATGACTATAAACGTCCTCGTCTTCTTCGTCACTCTCCCTTCAACTGTAGAGGAATCAAAAAATTGGGAGAGAACAAGAATCGAGGTTGAGAAGTTTCTTTTAGAGCATGAGGAGATAAAGGCTGATAAAAAAGTCAGGGACAAACTCATCTCTACGGGGCTTATCAGTGAAGCTGAAAGCAGGGATATAGATAATCAACTCAAAGAGGATAAAAACCTTGAAAGCCACTACAAAACCTGGCTCAACGGGGCCGAGGCCACAGAGCTACGCAAAGAGTTCAACGAGAAGATAGCTGCTTATGAAGCGGTACGCCAATCCATGCTCTACTATAAGTATGGCCTGGCCCCAAACGGCGATTGGAAATTTTATCAACTCATAACGAACGCCTTCATGCACGGCAGCCTTTTACACCTTGTCTTTAATATGGTCTTCTTTTTCGCCGTTGGCTTCAGCCTCGAAGACTTGTGGGGACGCGGCGTATTTCTCGGTTTTTATCTTATGAGCGCCGTCGCTTCCGTGCTGCCCCTGATTATCGATCCTATTTCAGTGCCGAGTATAGGAGCTTCGGGGGCTGTTTCCGCAACGATGGGGGCCTTCCTTTTCAGGCTTCACTCAAAAAAGATAAAGATATTCTGGATAACCTTTCCTTTCTTTATAATAATGCTGATCTTCGGCAAAAAACCATTCGGTACGATAAACATTCCCGCCTTCGTCTACTTGCCGTTCTATTTCATAAGCCAGGTGGTCTACCTGTGGCTTGAGCACAAGCTTGAAGCTTCATCAGGGACTGGCTACTCGGTCCACATCGCGGGATTCGTTTTCGGCGCGGTTTTCGCTCTGGTCATGAAAGGCGCGCGGGCCGAGGAGTTGTATATCAATCCCAAGATCGAGGCGAAAGTATCGTTCGAGACATCGCCCGATGTCACACGCGCGCTTGAGTATTTGGATCGCGGCGAAATCGACATGGCCGAGCGCAAGCTCAAAGGCCATCTGCTGAGGAATCCCAACGACCCCAACACGATACTCGCACTGATACAGGTATACCAGCGGACACTCGATATCGAACAGCTTAACAAGATGTATAGCCGATTGATCCAGCATCACCTGTCGAACAATGACAGGGAGGCGGCGCTATACGCTTATGACCATCTGCTCTCCTCCTTCCCTGATGACAAGCTGGAACCTAGCATCCCCGCTCGCGACTGGGTCACTATATGTGAGTACCTGGTCGAAGCGGAGATGCTGAAGGAAGCAGCAGTGGAATACGAGCGGCTGGCGAAGGCGCATCCCGCAGATGCGCTGACTGTGCGGGCGTGCGTGCAGGGCGGAGAGGCTGCGCTCACGGTCTTTGACAACGAGCGCGCACTCAGACTATTCGAGAAGGCACAGGCCCTGAATGCGCAAGGCGGCCTCAAATTGCGAACCGAGTCGGGGCTTGAAAAGAGCAAGACGCGACTTGAGCACAGGCCCACCTGGGTCAAGGAGCCTCCAAAGGCCCAAACCCTCCCGAAAGACATGGAAGAACAAAAGGTGCCTTTCTGATAGTTTGTTGTCCGGCAGCGAGTACGCTTCCGTCCGTTGCACTTCTTCCAGAAACCTGGCTAAAGAACGACGTATGGAAGCGTACTCGCAATAAATGTATTCATTCTGCCGGACGACGGACAAATATGGCTTTCACCCTTCATCCCGCAGGTTCGATCAAAGACGATCAAATAAATGTATTCACTCTGCGGGATAAAAGGTTTCAGGCCGCGCCCGTTTCGGCATCTTCGAGGAAAAGGTACTTCCGCCATTCGGGGCGCGACGAGTCGGGACTGCCCTCGGCAGCGCGATAAACGGCCGTCTTCTCAAGCCCGTAACTGAGGGCGCTCGGATTCGAGAGCAGAGGCATTCGGGCCTCTTCAGGCGTGCGATTGCCTTTGCGCTGATTGCAATCCTTGCAGGCGGCGCAGAGGTTTTCAGCCGCAGTGCGCCCGCCGCGCGAACGCGGCATTATGTGATCGAGCGTAAGCTCGAATGCAGTACCCTTCCCTCCGCAATACTGACAGCGGTAACGGTCTCGCGCAAAAACGCCCGCTCTCAGACTCGGCGAGCGGCTCTGGCGTCCGCGAACGTCGATGTAGACTATCAGTCGTATCACTGAAGGGGCGGGAAAGACGAATCGCGGAGAGCGCAGCACTCGGTCGCCATCGAGTTCGATCATCTCAGCCGCACCTTTCCACACGAGCCTTATGGCGCGAGGAATCCCTATCAGGCCGAGAGGCTCATAAGACGCATTCAACAACAATACTTTTCTCGTCAGTACCATAACTGTTTTAAGAGCAAGGCAAAAGTAAAAAGGCAAAAGGAAAAATCGTCTGTCGTTTTGCCTTCTGGGTTTTTACTCCTCCTTGAAATGACCAGAGAAGGATTCGAACCTTCGACATCCGCTTTGTAAGAGCGGCGCTCTACCAAACTGAGCTACCCGGCCTTGTAAAGTCAATTCTGAAATATCAATGGCGGGCCAGGCAGGGCTTCAACCTGCGGCCTCCCGCTTCAAAGGCGGGCGCTCTATACATCTGAGCTACTGGCCCATTGAAATTAATGATGGATTGGCCGGGACTCGAACCCGGACTTCCCGCAGAAGAAAGAAATCTTTATCAAGAAAGAAATCTTTATGCGGATTTTCAACCCACTGCTCTACCTGACTGAGCTACCTGGCCTCGAAAAAAGTCCCTGCCCCGCGTAGACGAAGAGTAAGGCGCGAGTAAAAACAATCGGCAACTTTTGCCTTTTTACTTTTGCCTTTCACTTCACCCCGACGGTTGGAGACGGAATAGAACCGTCACCTCCTGCTCTTCAGGCAGACGCTCTGGCAATTGAGCTATCCAACCGTAATAGAGTCGGGGCGGCAGGGCTTGAACCTGCGGCCTGAGGTTTAGAAGACCTCCGCTCTCATCCATCTGAGCTACGCCCCGTATCACCTGACAGAGACCGTCGGCGCGGCGGGCAAATACCATAAGCCATATCGGTAGCGCTGTAATTGTTTTCATGTAATTCATAAATCCTCCCGGACTCGGCTGCGAAGGGATCGTTCAACTTCGCATTCAAGCAGGCCCGCCCGGCCCGCACCGGCCTTCAGAGTGAAGTCGGGGTGAAGAGACTTGAACTCCCACCGTCTCGGCCCCAAACCGAGTGCTCTTCGATTGAGCTACACCCCGATGCATGGATGTAGGGGCGGGGTTCGAACCCGCGACATCTTGTTTAACAGACAAGAGCTCTCCCAACTGAGCTACCCTACATCGAATTCAAACAACCGCATGGTTGAGGGCGGACTCGAACCGCCGACTTGAGGCTTATGAGACCTCCGCTCTTCCGTCTGAGCTACTCAACCTCTCGTTTCAAACAATGGGCCAGGCGGGATTCGAACCCGCGACTCTCGGTTTAAAAGACCGATACTCTGACCAACTGAGTTACTGGCCCCTTCGATGCCCCCGCCGGGATTCGAACCCGGATCGCGCACTAATCCGGTGCTTGCAGGTTATAAGCCTGCTGTGTTGCCGTTTACACCACAGGGGCGAAACTGATAGGGGTTCCCCTATCAGGTCAATTCTCCTATGTGTCAATGTCACGCCGGAAAGCCTTCTCTCCGCTGGGACGAATCAACTTCCAGATGCGATGTGAATAGTCTTTGCCATCCAACATCGCAAACAATAGGCCCGGATTGGCGCAGGTCTGAAAATAGAGCGCCGTCTCTTTTCGGCTTTCGAGCGCCTTGAAGTCAGCCTGGGCCTGCGCTTCGATTTGCGCATACTGCTCGCGCAGACCATTCCGAATGTCCTGAACCCACGCGAAGTATTCATCCGGCACGCGGTCTATGATCTCCGAAATATCCCTGCCATCGCGCATATCCTCCCAGATGTGCCGCGCGGTAACGCCGGTCAGTAACTTGTGAAGCCGTTTGTATTCGTCAAACTTCAACTTGACGCGCTGGCCCGATTGAAACCGCACCACGAATCCTTCACGATTTCGTTCCTGCATCGTCAGTAACTCCCTGAAATCGTTTATACAGTCGTATCGCCTCACCAGCGGCACGCCAATGTCGGGCGACGGAAGTTCATGTCCGGTTGCCGTTTCAATCACCGCCAATAAAAACAGCTCTTCGGTATCACCGTAATCAACAACGATGCGGTTCTCCGGGTAGATAATCTCAAACAGATACGTCAGCCTCTGATCAAACGACAGGTGAGAGTATCGCGCCCGAAATATCTCTGTGGCCTTTTGAGCCTGTTCGCTCACAAAACTGCCGCGAGTTGCGATGCGCGGCTCATCGCCGACCCAATAAAGGATGCCAAGCGAACCATCGAGCTTCTCGTAGACTTCGAATGGCTCCACCGGAACCTGTCCGTTCAACTGCTCGTAACTGAAAAATTTAGGGAACGGACGCGCAACGATCTCATCCCGGCCATTGACTATCAAGCCGCGGCAGATCATTGTTTCAGGCGTCCAGTGCCAATCGAATTGCGCCTTCTGCGAGTAATTGTAGATTCGCAGATCAGCCGAAGGATGTTCCTGGAGGTTGATGTATCCTTCAGCCACCTTTTTATTTATCGCTGTAAAGTCAATCGTCATCGTCAACCTCACTGTGGCAGTTTGACTATTCCTGCACCCAGGCTCGCGACCGGCAAGAGCCGCCATCCCTCAACCGTCTGCACCAACCGGGTGATGACTTTCATTCAACAGAATACTGTCCTGCAAATCGAATTACTCATCCGAAGCTCAACGAGGCCGACGGGACTCGAACCCGCAAAATTCTCCGGATAGACAATCCGGCGCGTTAGCCAATTACGCTACGGCCCCATATTGGGAGACAGGGATTCGAACCCCGATATGCAGAGTCAAAGTCTGCCGTCCTGCCGTTGGACGATCTCCCAGCACGGGGGTGGATGGCGGGAATCGAACCCGCGACCTCCGGAGCCACAATCCGGCGCGCTACCGACAATAAATGTATTCATTCTGCGCCACACCCACCATAAAAATTGGTAGGGCGTGCGGGACTTGAACCCGCGATTTCAGCTTTGAAAGAGCTGCGGCTTGACCTCTGGCCCAACGCCCCTTAACACGGAAGTCCCGGAGGAGGGAGTCGAACCCTCAAGGATTTACCCGCGGTGTTTAAGACCGCTATGTTTACCAGTTTCATCACTCCGGGAAATAACGCGCCGTCAAAATTTCAATCGGGCGGCGAGGTTCGCGCCTCGCAATTTCATCGCTTTCCGGTCAGCCCGATTACGCTCGCAGTGCGGGAGGAGGGAATCGAACCCTCATGCCGGGCGGCACGCGCCTTTTGAGACCCGCGAGTATAGCGTTTCACCACTCCCGCGTTTTAAAACTGGTGCGGATGAGAGGATTTGAACCTCCAAAGGGTCTATGCCCCACAAGGCCCTCAACCTTGCGCGTTTACCAGTTTCGCCACATCCGCACATCGAAAACCATATGCCGGAGGAGGGAGTTGAACCCTCAAGGACTCAGAGTCCACGGCGGTCTGAGCGCCGCGCGTTTACCAGTTTCACCACTCCGGCAATCACCCTTTTCACTGAATCAATGAACCCGGCAGGACTCGAACCTGCGACCTCAAGCTCCGCAAGCTTGCGCTCTCATCCGTCTGAGCTACGGGTCCAGAAGCGGAGAGGGAGAGAATCGCGCCTCTCACAGGACTAGCCCGGCGATTTTCGAGACCGCTGCCATACCATTAGGCGACCTCTCCGAGTGTTTTGGCGGAGGCGGTGAGAGTTGAACTCACACAGGCGCGCGGCCCGCCGGTTTAGCAAACCGGTGCCCTACCATTAGGCGACGCCTCCGCGCGACAGTCAGCGAGAGCGCCGGGACTCGAACCCGGAGCGCCGGTTTTGGAGACCGGAATGTTTGCCATTTACACCACGCTCTCAATAATCGAGTCGCTGGAACCTTCTCCGTAAAATGCTGAGGGAGGGAATCGAACCCCCGTGGTCACAGGGACCGGTTGATCTACAGTCAACTGCCTTTCCACTCGGCCACCTCAGCAAAGGCGAGTATTCGATTGTCAAACAACTAAAGGGAGCGAAGCCCATTCCGAACGCACACCTTCGGAAGCGGCCCGCTCCTAAAGTCTCTTCAGCGATTTTTTCTTGGAGATTTCGGGAGCGGGAGGACCGCTCCCGCTGGATCAATGCCGGCTATGGCGATAATCGGAGAATATCTGTTCTGCCGATTTGACTGTACCCAACGTACCGATGCCATTAAGCCGCATGCCTGGATTTAATGATGGCAAATTCGGGCAGGCATTCAGCCCAAAGGACACGAGGGTACACCGTTGCCACTCGCCCACATTATGGGCCGCGCGACCTCTTCCCGTCAGGATGTGTCCTCTGAGCATCATAAGTTTAAAAACCTCTCGTCTCTCAAAGTGAAAAAGACTTCGCATTTTAACCCAGGCCGGGGCGATATGTAAATACCCCTTTCGAAATTTTATGAAGATTTTTTTCGACCTCGGAAAATCCCGGCGGCCGGGACCGCTACTGACTCACCGTGACCGTTACCGAACCTGATACCGTTACCGCGCCCTTATCGTCGGTCGCCCTTGCGGTTATCGTGTAAGTGCCCGGAGAAACTCTTTTCCACTTGAACACATACGGCGATACGGTGTCCTCTCCGATCTTCGTGTCGCCCTGGAAAAATTCCACTTTCTCAATCGTGCCGTCGCTATCAGCAGCATTGGCTTTGATCTTGACTTTTCTCTTCCCCGGAGGAAACACCTTGCCGTTGGATGGTTTGGTGATGCTCACGGTCGGAAGCGCGTTGGGGGGAATCTCATCGAGGCGGAAGCCATAAGCCGAGCCTTGATTGCTATTCGCCCCTATATCATCGCTGAAGGCCCCTATCACCACGTTATTCTCGCTTATTGCGACCGCTTCGCCGAAAGAGTCGTTCGCGGCCCCGTCGCTTGGGGTCAGCTTCTCCTGCTCGGACCAGTTGGTTCCCTGGCGCATAAATAAATAGGCTGTGCCCGTCCTCTGATCGCCCGTAGAAGCGCCGAAAGGCGCCCCTATCACAACCCTGTCTCCGCTGATAGCGACCGAGGTGCCGAAATAGTTTTCTATCGTCCCATCGCTTGCGGTCAGCTTGGCCTGCTGGGTCCAGGCAGTCCCGTTGCGCACGAAGACGTAGGCCGAGCCTTGTTCGATATTACCTCCGACGATATCGAACGAAGACCCTACGACGACCGTGTTCCCGCTGACCGATACCGAATCGCCGAAGGCGTCATCCTCAGAGCCATCGTTTGCGACGAGTTTGGCCTGCTGGGTCCAGGTCGTTCCATTCCGCACGAAGACATAAGCCGAACCCTGATCTTCGTTTTCCCCGATCATATCGGCCTCGGCCCCGACGGCGACCGTGTCTCCGCTGATCGAGACCGAGCCGCCGAGCAGATCATCCGCCCCCCCGTCATCGGCCGTCAGCTTGGCCTGCTGGGTCCATACAGTCCCATTGCGCACGAAGACATAAATCGCCCCTGCAAGCCCTCCCTTCTCATCGTCTCCTATCGCCCCGACCGCGATAGTATCCCCGTCTATCGCAACCGAACCGCCGAAGAGTTTGAAGTCGAAGCTATCGCTTGCGGTGAGCTTGGCTTGCTCGGTCCAGGTGGTTCCGTTGCGCACGAAGACGTAAGCCGCGCCTGAAGAAAGGCCCCCGTCACCTTCAGCCCCGACCACTGCTGTGTCCCCGCTTATGCCGACAGAGCCGCCGAATCTGTCTGTTGCGAAACCGTTCTCGGCCGTCAGTTTGGCCTGGAGGGTCCACATGTCGCCCTCGCGCACGAAGACGTAAGCCGCGCCCTGATCGTTTTGCTGCCCTACATTATGAAATCTGGCTCCGATCAAAGCGGTGTCTCCGCTGACGGCCACCGAAGCGCCGAAGAAGTCGCCTGTCAATCCATCAGCGGTGGTGAATTTGGTCTCCTGCTCTAAAAACAGACCGGCAGTCGACGGGTGAAAAGAAGCCATTTCTCCGCCCTGTGCGACCGTGTGTCGAGCGAGCGACACGGCCAGACAACATAATAAAACTATGATTCCTACAGGCATATTGATTGAGCGACAAGCAAGGTGAGCGCGATCTCTTATCATTGAAATATCCCTCCTGAACGAACGGGCGCGAGCGTGTTTGAGGCGACTCTTCCCCTTCGGCGGGTGGTTCCGGCCTTGAGGAAAAAGATAGAGTAATACCCTTCGTCTTCCTTTTCAGGCGACCGCTTTAAACATTGATTCGACGATGGCAAAGCACTCAGAAGATATAGCTTTGCGCTGCCCCGAATGCCGTATAGCAACGGGTCGGGTAGCCGCCATCTTAATCGGTACGGGATTCTCAGGTCAAGGGCATCTGCCGTCAGTTTCAGACGATCAGCCAAAAGTTTTGAACCACAGATCACACAGATTTCACAGATATTTTTTGTGTTATCTGTGTAATACGGTGGTTGAGTACCGTTCCTGATGGCTGAAGACTGAGTGCTGAGGGCTGAAGACCGAGGGCTGTTCAGCCGAGTCGCTTCACAAGTTTTCAATCGATATGTTATATTGCTCGTCCTTTGAAAACATTATTTCGTCAGGCCGAACATTAGAATTTGGGAGAGGCTTTTGAGCATACTTATTGACAGAGATACGCGCGTCGTCGTCCAGGGCATCACGGGCAAAGAAGGGGCATTCCATACGGGGCAGATGATCGCTTACGGCACTCGGATAGTGGCGGGCGTCACTCCCGGAAAAGGCGGCACCCACACGGAGGGCGTTCCGGTATTTGATACCGTATCGGAGGCCGTGCGAGAGACAGGGGCCAATGCAAGCGTCATCTATGTGCCTCCGCCCTTTGCGGCCGATGCGATCATGGAAGCCGCCGATGCGGGCCTGCCGCTCGCGGTCTGCATAACCGAAGGCATACCGGCTCTCGACATGGTTCGCGCATTCGATTATATCCGGGGTCGCGCGACCCGGCTGATAGGGCCGAACTGCCCCGGCATAATATCTCCGGGTAAATCGAAGATCGGCATCATGCCCGCTCACATACACAAAGAAGGGCGCGTGGGCGTCGTTTCGCGCAGCGGGACGCTCACCTACGAAGCGGTGCATCAGCTTACGAATCTCGGTCTCGGCCAATCGACGGCTATAGGAATAGGCGGCGACCCTGTGATAGGAACCAACTTCGTCGACGCTCTCGGTCTCTTCGAGCAGGACACGGAGACCGAAGCCGTCGTCATGATAGGCGAGATAGGCGGCACGGCCGAAGAGCAGGCCGCCGAGTTCGTGCGCGAACGTATGACCAAGCCCGTCATAGGCTTCATAGCGGGCCAGACCGCTCCGCCCGGCCGCCGCATGGGGCACGCAGGGGCTATAATAGCCGGAGGGAAAGGGACCGCTGCCGAGAAGATGGACGCTCTCGAACGCGCAGGCATTCACGTGGTCAAAAGCCCCGCCGACATCGGCGCGCGAGTGGCCGAGGCTCTCAAGTAGATTCGAATTCGAGATGGGCGCAAATGTCTGAAGGTCTCGGAACGATTCAGCTATCAGCCATCAGCTATCAGCTATCAGCTATCAGATTTTAGACTATAAGCTGAGGAGTGAGGACTGAGGACTGAGGGCTGAGGGCTGACGACTGAGTGCTGATCGGGCAGGTTGCGCACTTTATGGCAAGAAAGAAGAAAACTGCCAAAATAGTTTGCACCAACGACAAAGAGTTCTGGACCACGCAAAGGCAATTCTGGATGTGGGTGCGCGAGGGGCTCGTAGATGTGACAGGCCAGGAGCCGCTCACAGGTCGGTTCGGCGGCCGACGCGAAAAGTTGCTCGTCATGATTCGCCATGTCGTGCTCGATGAGGCGTGCCCGGAGCACAAGCAGGAAGTCCTACACAAGTATTCGAAGCTCAAACCACACGTGACCAAAGGGCCTCAGGGTAAGGATGAAGGATGAGGGATGAAGGATGACGAGATACCTTCGTTCCGTTTTTCATCCTTCATCCTTCCGCCTTCATCCCTTCTGAAAGCCTTCGGCCTTAGCCGATGCTGAAGAACCTTTTCAAACTGAAAGAGAGCGGCGCTTCGCTGCGCACGGAAGCAGTGGCCGGCGTGACGACCTTCGCCACTATGGCCTACATAATCTTCGTCCAGCCTGCGGTCCTGGGAACAGCAGGAATGGACCAGGGGGCCGTCTTCACCTCGACCTGTCTGGTCACGGCTTTTTCGACCATCCTGATGGCGTTGATGGCGAACTACCCCGTAGCGGTAGCGCCCGCCATGGGGCACAACTTCTTCTTCGCTTACGTCGTCGTGATAGGAATGAAAGTCCCCTGGCAGGTGGCTCTTGGCGCTGTCTTCGTTTCAGGTCTGATCTTCATCGCCACAGCATCTTTCCGCCTGCGCGAACAGATAGTGGCCGCCGTCCCCGAATCCCTGAAATCCTCCATAGCCGCAGGCATAGGTCTGCTCATAACACTGATAGGAATGGAGTGGGCGGGTCTCGTGCGTCTCGATGCCGCCACGTTCGTCGCCTTGGGCAATCTCACTTCCAAGCCCGCAATAGTCGCGCTGACGGGGCTTGTTGCGACCATAGTCTTGATGGCGCGAAAGGTCAACGGCGCTATTCTGATAGGGATTCTCGTTGCAGCGATAGCGGGCGTACTGCTCGGCATAGTGAAGAACCCCGGCGCGGTCGTGAGCCTGCCGCCTTCTATTGCGCCTACTGCATTCAAACTCGATGTGGTGGGCGCGATCTCTCAAGGGCTGATTGCGGTCATCTTCATCTTTTTCTTTCTGGATCTGTTCGACACGGTAGGCTCGCTCATAGGCATAGCCAAGCAAGCGGGATTGATGAAGGACGGAAAACTCCCGCGAGCGGGCCGCGCACTGCTTGCCGATGCCATCGGCACTACGGCGTCGGCCCTTGCCGGAAACACAACCATGGTCAGCTATATCGAGAGCGCATCGGGAGTAGCGGCGGGCGGACGGACGGGGGTTGCGGCCCTTGTGACTGCGGGGCTGTTTTTAGTGGCACTGTTTTTTTCGCCGCTCGTGGGCGCGATAAGCGGGGGCTATGCGGTGAACGAAACTATCATGATCGGAGGGCAGGAGGCGGCCCGGACTTTTGTCTTTTATCCCATCACCTCGCCCGCGCTGATAGTGGTCGGCAGCCTTATGATACGAGCGGTGCGCGATATCGACTGGGACGATTTCACAGAATCGCTCCCGGCCTTCCTGACTATAGTCATCATGCCTTTCACCTTCAACATCACAGACGGCATAGCCTTCGGATTCATCTCTTACGCCCTGTTGAAACTCGTAACGGGCCGCGTCAGGGAGTGCCACTGGCTGATATACCTTTTTGCCGCATTGTTCGTTCTGCGCTACGCCGTGCCTGGGCTTCATTGACAATCGGTGGGCGTGGGATTTATTATCCTTTCGCTCGGAATATAGGTATTGTCCTGAAGCAGCGTTGCTAGACGGATAGGTTAGATAGATTCGGACACTACAGTTATTCAACCTAAGCAGTGAACGAGAATGATTTGCGAACAATTGAGAAAAGCTGATATTGCCAGGCTCAAGGTTGAAATGCGTGCTTTGGAAAAAGGGATTATTTGTAGCAGACCTGTGGTCGAAGGCACACGTTATGACTGTATACTTGATACAGGCAGCAAGTTATATAGGGCTCAGGTTAAGTATGCAAACGGAAAATCTTCTAACACAGAGGGAGTAGTACAGGTGAATCTCAGAAAAGAGATAAGAAAGAATAGAAACGCCGCTTATACAGATAGTGAAATAGACGTATTGCTTGTTTATGTGCCCAAGATCGATAGTGTGTTGGTTCGGACCTGAAATTTTTAATGGCAAGCCAAGTCTTTCTATAAGACTGGCTCCAGCCAGGAACGGACAGGTCAAGCGATGTATTCCGGCAGAAGATTACTTATGGTAGTCTATTGATCGGCCGGCTTTATGCGCGAGTAGCTCAATGGTAGAGCTTTGGCTTCCCAAGTCAAGGGTTGCGGGTTCGATCCCCGTCTCGCGCTTCAAATCTAATGATGATAGATTCGCT